>JAZQUQ010000001.1:0-1997 GCA_045631365.1 Eubacteriales bacterium
CAAAGGTCGGTGTACCCGGGGGCGCACATCTCAAGCATGTTGTCTCCGCGGAGGGTCATGGAGAAGAGGCGGATGGAGTTCTTCGCCATAGAGAATTCGCGGAAGGCGTAGTGGGTGCCCATGGCGTAGATTCTGGTATCAAGACCGTAGTTTCCCTGTTCCCGAAGGGTGTCGCAGGAATGGCGGTCAAGGAAGCAAAGGAGCATACTCCGCTTTGCTACCTCGTAGATGGTGTTGTGGAGGTTGTCCGCACAGGTGAATTTCACGTCATGTGCGGTGGGATAGACGGTGGGGGTCACACCTACGTAATGAATTTCAACCTCGGGAGCATATACCTGAAGGGAAATGTACCGTCCGCCCAATCTCTTGAAGGGATGGAGGAAGGTGTTTCTGCCCTTCTTTCCCTTGAAGGATGCGGCGTAACAGCTATTGTTCCACGTGCAGGTGCTGGTTCTCACACGGAGGTCGTCCATATGTTCACCCCAGCCCAGCATGAACTCTGCATCTTCGGGAAGGGTGATGTCCACGGTAAGGTAGCCGATTTCTTCCTCGCCGCCCATGTCGTAGACAATGTAGATGCCATCGGTGTCCGCTTCTTTGTTCAGAAGCACACCGTTTTCGGTTTTGTTCTCTCCGAAGCGGAGTCTGCCCGAGAAGCCGAGGTAGGAAAGCATCATTCTCCGACCGGGATGCTCGGCGGGATTCTTGTCAACGAAGGAACCCCACACGATGGGTTTGGTCGGGCAGGGGGGGAGGATCTTATGCTTTGCGATGGGGCGGGGGTAGAGAACGTCAAACTTGCGGGAGACGAAAACCTCGCCTTCCTCCACGGCTGACGCTTCAAAATTGTAATCGAAGGTAAAGGAAATCTGAGGGGAGATGGGGGTAACGGGACCGCTTGTGTAGTTTGGATTCTTGTTGGCCTTGGTGTTCAGCCCCGAGGTGACAACGGGGACGCCGTTTTCGGTGAAGACGTACATGACGCCGTTTGTTCCCTTAGAGTAGCCGAAGCTGCCCTCGTTCTGTGCATAGGCGGCGATGAGAACGTCGTTTTCCCCCTCCTTCAGGAAATCGGTGACGTCGTATTCGTCAAAGACGTTGTACTTCTCGGGGAGTCCCGCGAACTGGAAGCCCTCCTTGTACTGCCCGTTGATCCACAGCGCATAGTTGGAGTCTGCGATGATGTAGAGACGGTATTCTGCGCCCTCTTTCTTGGTAAGGGTTTCGTGGAAATCCACATAAGCATTGAGGACGTTGTCCATGCTTTTGATCCAGATAAATTCGGCGTTTTGGAAAACGCTGTCTGCCTCTTGTATCGGTTTCATTTTATAGCTCCTTCGTTTGTAGTTGTGTTAGTTCAAAAAACGGAGGGAAATTTCTCCGCTTGTCAAGGTTTCGGTGCGTCCGTCGGGAAAGATGACGATCAGTCCCCCCTCGTCGTCAATGCCCACGGCAGTTCCGATTGTTTCCGTGTCTTGCTGAATCAGCCTGATTTCCCGACCGATGACACAGGAACGGTGGCGGTATTCTTCCATGTAGGTGGAATCGCCGCTTATGATTTGATCGAGCACGGCCAAGAGTTCCTTTGTAATCTCGGTACAAAGTCGGTCACGGTTCACCGCCTGTCCCGTTTCCGCCAACAGATCGGTGGCGTTGAGTTCCGTGGGATGCTCCGTCAGATTCACGCCGATGCCGAGGATCAGATACTCCGTGATGCCTCGGGTGTAATCGTTGATGGCTTCCGTCAGAATGCCGCACAGCTTGCTGCCGTTTCTGTAAATATCGTTCACCCACTTGATTTCGCAGTGGAGTCCGCATACGGTACGGATGGCACGGCAAACCGCCACAGCAGCCGCCGACGTAATGCGGACGGTTTGGGTGATTTCCGTTTCGGTGCGAAGGGCGAGACTCATGTAGAGCCCCCCTTTGGGAGAGAAAAAGGATCTCCCCTGTCTCACACTGCCCCCCGTCTGGGTGTGGGCGAGTATGAGGAAGGG
>JAZQUQ010000002.1:0-7845 GCA_045631365.1 Eubacteriales bacterium
AATACCGGGATGGAGGATGGGGTTGGTCACGAAAAGGCGGGCCTTTACGGATTCCCCATCGGTTCTGCCGCCGCAGCCGCCGGAGGAGATGACCCCGTTTTTCAGAGTCATAAAACGGCAGGAGGACAGCGCCACGTCGGGGTTGGCTTCCATAAAGGCGAACTGCTTTTCCAATCGGTCGGGGAGACAAATGTCGTCGGCATCCATTCTTGCGATGTATTTGCCCTCAGCCGCCGCAAGACCCTTGTTCAGGGAGGACGGGAGCCTCAGATTCACCTCGTTGGTGAGGATCTTCACACGGGGATCGGATTCTGCGTATCGGTTCAGGATTTCTGCCGTGCGGTCCGTGGAGCAGTCGTTGATCACGATCAGCTCCCAGTCGCGGAAGGTCTGGTTGATGACGCTTTCAACGGCTTCGGCAAGGTAATCCTCCCCGTTGTACACGCTCATAAGGACGGATATTTTCGGTGCTTTCACCTTTGGTCACCCCTTCTTTATCAAATGCTTTAAATCTTTACAGAACCGAAGGAATCGGAACGCCGCGGCAATCTTTCCTCTCTGCATGAGGGAGATGGCAATGCGGCTTTTGGGCGTAATGCGGGCGAACTTCGCCTTCGGCATCTCTTCCGCGTGAACCGAATTCAAAATCAGCTCCTCTAACTTGGGGAGAGCGGAGACGTGATCCCCTTCCGCTGCCGCCGCCACGATGGCGAGACACATGAAGCAGGAATAACGGGCAATCTGCTCGTCAAAACCGTGGGGGAACGTCACGGGAAGCTCCTTCAGATATTGTATTACATCCGCGATCTGTGTGATCTGCCCGGATTTGAAATCGGTGGAAAGAGAGTCGGTGCGGACGGTGTAAAAATAGGTCGCTTTTTTACTCATGTAGACGGATTCCGCCTCAAGGAAACAGGGGATTCCGCAGCAGAGATCCTCCCCGAGGGAGATGACGGGATTTACGTTGAGCTGGTGCTTGGTCAGAAACTCCCGTCGGATCGCCTTCCCCCAAATATAGTAAAAGATATGCTCCATATTTTCGTCGGAGAGAAGCTTGGGCCAGATCTCACGGATCAGTTCCTCTTTTGCGTACAGCTTTTCGGGCACAAGATCCTCCACCACATCCCCTGCAATGCCGTCTTTTCTCGTGCGGTAGGAGAAGGATACGATGTCCGCACCCGTTTTTTGGATGATATCATAGGCAGCTTCCAGTGTATCGGGGGTAATGGCATCGTCTCCGTCCAGGTTGAAGACGTATTCCCCCTTTGCCTCCCTGATTCCCGCCTGTCTCGCGCTGACAAGACCTCCGTTTGCTTTGTGAATCACTTTGATTCGTCCGTCTTGCTCGGCGTAAGCATCGCAGATGGCGGGGCATCCGTCGGGGGAGCCGTCGTCCACTAAGATCAGCTCGAAATCGGAAAAGGTCTGGGCAAGAACGCTGTCGACGCTGTCTCTTACGTACTTTTCAACTTTATAAATGGGAACAATGACCGAAAAAAACATGTTGTACCTCTTATCTGTCCCTTAAAATCACCATAATCTTCTGCAGAAAATACAGTCGGTGCTTCATTAAGAATGCGAAAATGCCTTGTTTGATGGGGAGTTTCTGCCACGGATAGGTTTTTAACGCCGCTTTGATTCGGGGTCTCTCGCAGATTCCCTTCAGCTTTTTTCTCAGCTCCGAATATCCCGTCTTTTCGGCTTTGGCGTGGACGATTTCCTGTGCACACAGAATTCGTCCGTATCCCTGCGTCAGCCGATCCAGATAGATTTTGTATTCTTTCTCGGAAACCGCGTCCTTCATCCGCTCTTCCAGCACACCCAGGAAGGTGATACAGGTTTCGATCCTGCCCTCCTTGTACGCCTTGGAGATGGAGGTGTCGTTTCGGTAATAGCGGTAGAATGCGCCGGGGATTCCCACCGCCGAGCGGGCGGCTTTCACGAAATCCACGGTAAAAAGAGTGTCCTCCGACAGGTATTCCCGCTCGGAGACAAACTGCAGTCCGTTCTCCCGAATGACGTCGGCACGGTAGAGGTTTTTCCACAGACCCACGCCGTAGCGGCTGTCGTCGGGTTCATGGGGGAGCGCACCCACGATGCCGAGAAGGAGAGTCTTCAAGTCCTCTCCGCGAAATAGGGTGTCTTCCTTGAAGTATTCCTTCCGTTCTTCCTCACCGCTGTTCCGGAACATGGTGCCCCCCACATAGCAGACACCCGACAAAACAAGGTCGGCGCTGTATTTCTCGGCGGCTGCCGCAAGAGTTTCGTACATCTCGGGGGATACGGTGTCGTCCGAATCCACAAAGCCGACGTATTCTCCCGAACAGAGTGCCAGCCCTGCGTTTCGTGCCAACCCTGCCCCGCCGTTTTCCTTATGGATCACGCGGATACGGGAATCCTCCTTCGCCAGCGCATCGCAAAGCTTGGCACAGGGTTCTCTCGATCCGTCGTCCACGAGGATGATTTCCAGATCCGTGAGGGTCTGTGCGGTAATGGAACGGACGCACCCTTCCAGAAACTTTTCGGCGTTATAGACGGGGACGACGATGCTTACCTTGGGTTTTGTCATGGGTTTCACCCCCTGTTGATCAGCTCATGGTATTTCTCAATCAGGATGCGGCTGTATTCGCCCACTTCCATGATTTTTTTGCCTTCTTCCTCGCAGTTTACGCGAAGGGTTTGGTGGAAGGCGGGATCGTCCATGCAGGCTCCGATGGCTTCTGCCACCGCTTCCGCTGTGGGAGCTTTCACCAGGACTCCCGTTTTGCCGTCCTCCACCAACTCTGCCATTCCGCCGCTGTTCATGGTGACAACGGGAACGCCCATGGAATGAGCTTCCAGAATGGAAAGGGGGCAGTTTTCATAGCACACGGAGGGGAGAAGAAGCACGGCAGCATTGGTCATCAGCTCTGTGAGAGCATCCCCCGACACGAAGCCGAGAAGGTCCACGTTGGGGATTCCCTGGAGGCACCTGTCGTCGGGACCGTTCCCCGCCACCGCAAAACGGCGATTGGGGAGGAGACGGGCAGTTTCGGCGAGAAGCTCCACGCCCTTTTCCTTGGAGAGTCTGCCGAGGTAGAGGATATAGGGTTCTTCCCCGTCCTTCTTTTGTGCGGGGGCTTTTTTCTCGATAAAATTATGTATGGTAAAGGTCTTTCCCTGATAGAGATCGGAGGCAGCCATCAGCTTGTTCTCCAGAAATCGGCTGGGGCAGACGTACAAATCGACTTTTTGATAGGTTTTAAGGATGGAATAAAACTTCGCCTCGATGACGCCGAGAAGGCTCTTTACGGCGGAGTCGTGGATGCACTTATGCTTCAGGCAGTTCCACTTGGAGCCGTTGATGCATCGGTCGCAGGATTTGGTCTCGGTGAAGCTGTAGAGGAGGTGGTTGGGGCAGATCATCTGATAATCGTGGACGGTCTGCACCAGGGGAATGTTCCGCTTCTTCACCGCGTAGATGATGGAAGGGGTCAGCTGGAAATTGATGTTGTTCATGTGGACGATATCGGGCTTGAAGTCGTCCAGAACCTTTCCGATTTTCTTTTCGGATTCCTTCGAATAAATGATTTTGAAGGGGTATAAGAACCGTTCGGCGCGGCTTGCGTGGAAATCCATATTGGAGGTGTACATCCCCGCGGAGTTTCCCACGGTGTTCTTTTCGTCGTACATCCCGAAGTATTGGATTTCATGTCCGAGGCGGGACAGCTCCTGCCCCAGCTTCAGCATATAGCTCTCGGAGCCGCCTCTCGGATAGAGGAATTTGTTTACCATTAAGATTTTCATAAAATTGAGTCATCCCCCGTATCTTTGTTGGCATCGGAAACGGTTCCGAAGATTTTTCTCTCTTTCGTCCGAACTTCATCATCCCAGCCGTGTCCGATCATGATAATGGCAAGAACCGTCATGAGCAAGGGGAACATCATCGTGTTGTCCGTTGCAGAAGAAATGATGAGATAGACGGTAAGAGCAAAGGTGATGATGGCGTTTTCCGTCTTTCCGTGGGCACCGAAGTAGCACACGCGAACAAGGGTCATGGACACAAGCCACAGCACGTACCCAACGAACCCAAGGTCGATATAGTACTGCAGAAAGTCGTTATGGACGGCTGTAACACCCACGTTCATCCCCGAATTGAGCTGATAGGTGAGAAATCCGATTCCGTTCCCCAAAAAACCGGGGGAAAATTCGTAAAAACGGTCCACTACCTGATAAATCTCGCTTCGTCCGCTGGTCTCAATCCCCGCTTCCTGAAGGAGGGAGAAAACATCCATCTTAATAATGGCGATATATCCCACGAGGAGTGCGATCAGCGTCACGGAAAAGAACACGAGAACGGGCTGAACCCATTCTTTCTTCAGTTTTTCCACGAATTTCAGAATCCAGCCGAAGAAAAGTGCGCCCACGATGGCGATCATACCGATTCGCTTGAAGGCTGCGATAAAGCAGAAGGAGCAAAGGGCAAGAAGGATGAAGAACGTCACCTTCTTTCGGGGTTTCAGGAGCATATACACAAGGTAGGCGCCCAGACAAAAGGCAAGCTCGTGAATTTCCGCCTGCACGATGATGTCTCCCGTCTCTCCGGCAAAGGTCACGATCAAGGTGATCAATTCGGAGAGAAAAGGACCGAGACCGAACTGTGCAATGATGGTAACAATCATCAGCATATTGGAGATGAGAAGAGCAACCAGGTTATACCAGATTCCCTTCTCTCCGAATATGTACAGGAATGCCACCGCCGCAAAGGTTGCGGACAGCATATTGACAAAGCCCACGGTGGAGGAAATTCCTCGCATGATGACGTCCACGTCCACAAGCTCCACAAACCAGATGAAAAGGGATACCACAATCTGGATAAACATGGGGAGCGCGTACACAAGGGCGGATTTCAGCCCCACCGCACCTCTTGCGATATTGGGCTTAATGAGGAACATCACAAAGGTGGAGCCAAAGAGAACGAGGGCAAAAATATGCCGCATGGTGACAAGGATTCCGAGATACATCACCTGCGTGATGAAATAATACATCAGAACGGCAACAGCCATGAAATAGAACTTTCCCGCTGCCTGCAGATATTTGTTTTCCAACATACGTTTGCCCTTTCTCTAGTTTCTTTTTCAGTCCGACACCGTCACGCGGGATCGGAGGTATAGGATTTCTTGTTTTCGATTGCTTCGGAAAGAAGCTTTCTTGCGCTGCGTACTTCCTTGAAGGTTTCCGCAATACCGATCTTGTATTCGATGCGTATGTCTCTGTGTTCCGCACGGTCCTCCAGACGGAGTCGGAAGAGATTCATGATATCTTCCACCGTGATGTAGTCCGCATTCCGAACGATCATCACAAAGCTGCCGTTTCCGTTGTAGATGAACTCAGCGTCCGTCTTTCCGTAAACTTCCTTCAGAATCACGGTAAAGAGCTTGATGATTTCATCCCCTACCCGACGGGTATAATCGGCGTTGATGGAGATCAGGTTGGTAATATCCGCCACGCAGTAAACCGTTCCGTCGTCCAGAACCTTTTTGTCCATGGACTTCAGGTAGCGGTCGAAGTATGCACGGTTGCTGAACTCGGTCATGTGGTCGGTGTAGAAGACATAGCCGATGATGTCACCCAGTCTGCCGAGCACGATGCAGCCGCCGCAGCAGAGCACGACCAGGAAGACAAAGGCGATCAGGGTGTACAGGGTTACGTTCACGCTTGCCTTCACGGATGCGGTGGACAGAACCGAGATATAGCTGCATCCGAGGTAAGCGTTGTACTCCTCGTTGGTGTTTCTGGTGATTTTGTAAAGCTCGGAGAGATCGGCAATCAGCTCTTCCAGTTCTGCGGTGATTTCCGCTTCGATTTCGGGATAATTTTCGTTGTTGATCTGGGTACAGGTAAGAGCGGAGGACATGCATTCCATTTTCTCACAGGCTCCCGTACAGCTGGCGAACAGATTGATCACGTAACGGCAGTAGGCGCTGTCGATAATGGAATACTCCATGGTCTCGTTGTGCTCACGCCAGCCGTAGATCAGCTCGTCGTAGGTAACGGTCTGATCCCCTCCGTCAATGTTGTTCTTTTCGTGAACCGTGTCAAGGATGTATTCGTAGGTGATGTTGGTGTTCCCCGAATTTCTCATCTTTTCCACGTATGCGTCGATGACCTCCAGGGTGTCCTCAATGATGCTTTTTTCCTTGGCGTTCTGGACGTTGTTGTTGTCAATTCTCGTGGTATAGTCCGCTACAAGGACGGTTTTGTTCTTGGTTACCTGATAGTTGTAAATCCGGGAGAACAGGTTGGAGAGCTTTACTTCACGGAGGAAGTTGAATTCATCCGCCAGATCGCTGAAGGAATAGCCCGTGGTGGTGGATCTGTAATAGGGGTACTGCCCCATCCGCTGATACAGGGTGGTCAGGGTTTCGTCAATACCCCTGTCGATCAGCTCCACCATTTCGAGGAAGTCGTAATTCTCGTTTACGATGTTCTCAACCACGTTTTTGGCAGGGGCGACGTTGACGTAGTTCTGGCTGTAGACGGAGTAGTACACGTCAAGGGTTTCGTCCAGAACGGTTCTTGCGAATTCCGCGCCCTCGCTGTTGGTGGCGGTAAAGGAAACGATGAAGGTACTGGGCTCATAGACGTATTCCTCACCCTCCTCCAGCTTTGCTTCCTTCTGTGCCAGCTTGTCCGCATCGGGGAGAGGGGTAATGGAGATTCTCGAAATAAGGCTGTCCACGGAGTAAATGCCCACGAGACCCATACGGTCCACCACTTTGGACATCACGGCGGAGGAGCGGATCTCGTTTACGTCCAGCTTGGAGCCGGTGGGGGTTAATCCCTGCTCTGCCATAGGGTCGTTGTAGTGGATAACCTCCGATGCCGTGTAGGTATTCGTGTTTTTCAGCTTAAAGTTAATGGCGTAGGTCGCAAGAAGGCAGAAAACCACAATAAGGGGCAAGATCCTCTTCAGATATCGCATAAAACGAAAACTTTTCATTCTTTAAAGCAGTCCTTTCTCAGTGATTTTCAGCGCTTGGGGAACTTTCTTGACACTTCCCAAAGCATGGCGGACACATACGCCAATGCGGCGAACACCACGATGGTTTTCAGCTCCGAGAACAGGGATACGCCGCTGATGCTGACCGCAATGCACTGGTTCATTGTGTAAGTGTTGTATTCTCTTGCGGCGGTGATGGCTTCCACGGTAAAGTTGGTGAGGCTCTCCCGGATGGAGTCGATGAGGTCGTCTGCTTCCGAACTTGCGTGTACGACGCCGGAAGCTTGTTGCATCTTACTGATCGTAAGATTGTTTGCCATCATGTCCTTCTCGTTGTTGGCAAGGAAGGTGCTGTAGGTGGTGGCAAGGACGGAAAGCTCGTCCACGCCCACCTTGGTTCTGCCCATGTAGTATTTGCCGCTGTCGTCCCACGTGGGTACCAAAACGATTCTGGTCATCTCCTCGGAGTACATTTGGATTGCCTCGTTGCAGATGACGAAGGAAACGTAGTTTTTCTGTCGCTCGAAATCGGTGTTGACGTTCTGATAGTGGAGGCGGTCCACGTAAGCGTCCGTATTCCTTGCAACGCCGTGCTGGAGGATCAGGGAGCGAAGGTTCTGCTCAATCTGCGTTACCTTGAACTGATAGAGCTTGCCTGCAATGGAGTGGAAGGTGGTGCCGTTGGACGTAACGTAGCTGCTTCCCTTTCCCGCCATGCCGTACAGGTAGTTGAGCACGGAGGTGGCTTCCTTATTGAAGTAGGACACCACGTCCATGTATTCCATTTCCGTAAAATCGGGGTCTTCGTCCTCCAGGGTGAGGCTGAAATTGTCGGTATACTTTTCTACGTAATACTCCTTATA
>JAZQUQ010000003.1:0-3303 GCA_045631365.1 Eubacteriales bacterium
GTTCTGCTCACGGGTGAAGATGTTGTTGATCTTTCGCCGCAGCTCTTCCGTGTCGGGTACGGCAAGCTCTGCCGCTGCGCAAGGGGTGGGTGCCCGTCGGTCTGCGGCAAAATCGCAGATAGTGAAGGCCGTTTCGTGTCCCACGGCGGAGATCACGGGGATTTCCGATTGCACGATGCATCTCGCCAGGGCTTCGCTGTTGAATGCCCAAAGGTCTTCAATAGAGCCGCCGCCTCGCCCGATGATGATCACGTCGGCGGATCGGGTTCGGTTGAAATAGCGAATTCCCTCCATCAGTTGTGCCGGAGCCTCATCCCCTTGAACGAGAGAGGGATATAAGATCAGCTTTGCCGAGGGGAATCTTCTGCCGCAGACGTTGATCATATCCCGTACCGCCGCCCCCGTTGCCGAGGTGATGATCCCCACCCTTGCGGGAATCTTCGGCAGGGGCTTCTTCAGTGCGGGATCGAAAAGCCCCTCTGCCTCCAGCTTTCGTTTCAGCTGTTCGTAGGCGATATACAAGGCTCCCACCCCGTCGGGTTCCAGATTGTCGCAGTACATCTGATACTGACCGTCACGGACATAGGCGGAAACCCTGCCGTGAGCAACAATCTTCATGCCGTCCTCAGGGATAAAACGGAGCTTGGATGCCTGAGATTTAAACATAATGGCACGGATCATCCCGCCTTCATCCTTGATGGTGAAGTAAAAATGTCCCGTACTGTAGTGATTCTTGAAATTGGAGATTTCTCCCTTGACATGCACGTCCGCAAGAACGGGATTGCCGTCAATGAGCCGTTTGATATATTCGTTAAGCTGGGTAACGGTCAGGGCTTTTGTTTCCTCACCGCCCCGCAGTCTGTCCAAAAGATTATTGTCCATCTTGTTCCGTTTCCGAAAGATATTTTTCTCTCGCAAGGAGAGCGGTTCCCGATGCGTTATCGGAGGAATACTGAGGAGACGCAAAGATGCCGTACTGTCCCAGTCTTTTTTTGATATAGGCGGAGCTCATCACACCTCCCGCATAGATCACGGGCATATTTCCGTACCGGTCCAATGCGTGAAGGGTAATCTTTTCAAGAGTCCGACCGATGAAATCGAGAACGTACGCAGAGGTTTCCTCCACCGATTCCGTTTCACGGTACATGGCTTCCGACTTGTTCTGCAGTCCTGACAGATTGCATTGCAGTCCGTCCACGGAAAGCTTGTCACGGCGCACCTTTCCCTCAAAGCGAAGGGCGGCACGGTCCATCTCGGCACCGCAGGGGAACGGAATCCCCATGAGAACGCCGCAGCGGTCGATGGCCTGTCCTGCGTTGATGTCCTTGGTACCGCCGATCTGGGTGATCTCGAAGAGCCTGCCTTCTGCCGTTCCCGGTTTGCAGAGAAGTACGTCGGTTGTCCCCCCGGACACGTGGAACGCGAGGAAAGGCTTCCGCATCAGCTCGCGGCGGTCCAGTCCTTCGTTATCACACGCCGAAGCGAGGGCAGCCATCACGTGTCCCGCCTGATGGGAGAACCCGTAGGAAGGAACACCGAGAAGAGCGGATGCCAGCTCTGCCGCACTCTTCCCCGCAAGAAAACAAGGCATATAGGACCCTTCCGCATCTCGGGGAGTGGCGGAATAACCCACACAGGCAACCTTGTATTCTCCGAATTCGGAGAGGGCCTTTCTGACCGAGTCAGCAGCCTCGGGAAGTCCTTTTACGTGATGAAAGACTGCGTCGCTTTGACGAAGTCCCTTTTCCCCTTCTCTGACAGGCAAGGGGATTTTTCGATTTAAAAGAATACGACCGGTTCCGTCACACAAGGCAACGGAGGTGGTGTAATTGCTGGTATCGATCCCGACGAAAAGGATCTCGTTCCTTTCGTCCATCCCGTCACCCTAAAAGCTCGTGATCCCTTGCAATTTTATTCAGAATTCCGTTGATAAAAGCGGGGGACTGCTCGTCGTCGAACTTTTTTGCAAGCTCCAGCGCCTCGTTGATAATCGCTTTGGCGGGAACATCGGTCTGTGTCAGTTCGTATACCGCAAGGCGAAGGATGTTTCTTGTT
Source organism: Eubacteriales bacterium (assembly GCA_045631365.1). GTDB lineage: Bacteria > Bacillota > Clostridia > Oscillospirales > CAG-272 > UMGS1696. Next base: position 2,056 of record JAZQUQ010000003.1, read on the forward strand.
ACCCGTGCCATACGGGAAACCTTCCACTTAACGGAGGAGCTTTCGATTTCTCCGTCGATTGCTTCCATATTGTCGCAGACACCGAAAAATACCGTCTTCACGAAATCGTTGTACGTCTTTTCGGCATTCTCGGAATAATACGCAAAAAATTCGGCACTGTCCGTATCCTTGAAATATTCTCTCGCATAAAGCAACTGAAATATTGCCTCTCTGCTTTCCCGTCTTGTCATCTGCTCTGTTTCAGCCATATCTACACCTCTTCTGAAAGATTATATGCATACTTATTCTTCATAATTATACAGTTTTTTCTTCCGTATGTCAATGGATATACAAACAATTATTCACTAAACTTGCAAACTTCCGTCAATTGTTTCTGCAGACTCCGCTTGTTTGCGGAATTCTCTGTAAAATTCACAAATAATTCCAAATCATAGGTTGTTTTTTTCATTGGAATATGGTATCTTCTTATAGATAATCATAACATCCCGAGGAGTATATCATGTTTTTCAAGGTCTTCAAAAAAATCATCACAAACAGCTGTATTTATTATACTTTTCTGATTACCGCTTTCTATACCTTCGGACTTCTTGCAGAAGATTCCACGGGATGGATTCCCACTTTGCGGATTGCCTATTCCCTTCTCGGTTTTTCCGTGGGCTTCTCTGCGCTCAATGCGTTCACCGCACGGATGAAGACGGGATTCGCTGCAAAATTCTTCCTTCATTTTCCCGTTACAGCCGTACTTTACTACCTCATCTTCGTTCTCGGAGGAGGGTTCCGTGAGAATGGCGGTACTACTCTTGCAGCGATGATTGTTTTCGCTTTCCTTTATGCAGTTGGTACGGTGATCGTTCTGATCGTTCGCCGGCTTCTTTCCCCCAAGGGAACCGAAACCCAAAATGGCGACGGCACCCGGTATACGTCCATGTTTCAAAAATAATACAAAACCGCATCCGATGGATACGAAAAGTATCTCGGATGCGGTTTTCTGTTTCTTTACGGACTTTTATTCCTGCTCGGGATTCTCGGGCTGCTCGGGATTCTCGGGCTGCTCGGGAGTCTCAGGCTGCTCGGGAGTCTCAGGCTGCTCGGGAGTCTCAGGCTGTTCGGGATTCTCGGGCTGCTCGGGAGTCTCAGGCTGTTCGGGAATCTCGGGCTGTTCGGGAGTCTCAGGCTGTTCGGGAATCTCGGGCTGTTCGGGATTCTCGGGCTGTTCGGGATTCTCGGGTTCCTCGGGCTGCTCGGGGG
>JAZQUQ010000004.1:0-3747 GCA_045631365.1 Eubacteriales bacterium
GGTGACTGCGGAAAAATTGGACGAACTTCTCTTCAGCACCATGCCACACACCCTGATGGGGGACGGGGAAGAGATAAAAACCCCCGCCGAACGGGATACAAAACGGGCAGAGATCGCAAAAAGCATTCTGAAAGGTGCTTAACCCAAGGGAAACGGGATAAAATATAGTATATTACAAGAAAATGAGGTGTTGCTATGAACATTGGCTTTACAGGAAAAGCGCAGAATGCCCTGAACCGTGCGCTGTATTATGCTTGCGATATGGGGCATACCTGTGTGGGAAGTGAGCATCTTCTTCTTGGACTTCTCTCCGAAAAAGACGGGATTGCGGAAAAAATCCTTGCGGAGAGGGGAGTGAATTTTGACAGAACAAGGGAACTTTTGGAGCAGAATATCGGCACGGGAACACCGACAAGACTGAGTGCGTCCGATATCACTCCGAGGACAAAGAAAATCATTGAATCCTCGGCAAAGGAAGCCATGGAAATGGGCCACGGCTACATCGGGACGGAACATATGCTTTGTGCGGTCTGCGGGGAAACGGATTGCTTTGCCGTCAAGCTTCTCCAGGCACAGGGTGCCAATGCGGGAGAGATTCGACGGGACGTGGTGTCCTACTTCGGTCAGTCGGACGGAGTGGGCGGCAGATCGGAAGGGGGCGAGAGAAAAGGGGGCACGCGGGAAAAGAGAGACATCAAGGATGCTCCCACACTCTCAAGCTACGGACGGGATCTCTGTGCCATGGCGAAGGAGGGGAAGATCGACCCCATTATCGGCCGTGACAACGAGACCGAACGCGTGATTCAGATTCTTTCCCGACGGACGAAAAACAATCCCTGTCTCATCGGTGAGCCGGGGGTGGGTAAGACCGCGGTTATCGAAGGCTTGGCACAGCGGATTGCGGACGGCAACATCCCCGACACCCTGCGGGACAAAATCATTGTCACCCTCGACATCTCCGCCATGATTGCGGGAGCCAAATACCGCGGCGAATTTGAGGAACGGATGAAAAATGTCATGGAGGAGGTGCGGAAGAATCCGTCCATTATTCTCTTTATCGACGAAATCCACACCATCATCGGTGCGGGGGGCGCGGAAGGTGCTGTGGATGCGGCAAATATCATCAAGCCTGCCCTTGCGAGAGGGGAAATGCAGGTGATCGGTGCCACCACCATCGACGAATACCGAAAGCATATTGAAAAGGACGCAGCCCTTGAGCGGCGGTTTCAGTCCGTCATGGTGGGAGAACCGTCCCCCGAGGACGCCGTCCGGATTCTGTTCGGGCTGAGAGACAAATACGAGGCACATCACAAGCTGAAAATCAGCGACGAAGCCATTGAGGCTGCCGTCAAGCTGTCCGTGCGGTACATCGGAGACCGCTTCCTCCCCGACAAGGCAATCGACCTGATCGATGAGGCAGCCAGCAAGAAGCACATTTCCAGCCTCACTCCCTCGGAGGAATGGAAGGAGCTGGAAGCAAAACTGAAGCATACCACCGCTGAAAAAGAGGAAGCAATCCTCGCCGAAAACTACGAAACGGCGGCAAAGCTGCGGGACGAAGAAAAAGAGCTTACGGAAAAGTTGGCAGAAATGAAAAATTCCGCAAAAACGGGAAGCGGAAACACCATAGCCGTTACGGAAGCGGATATCGAAGAGATCGTTACAAGCTGGACGGGAATCCCCGTGAAAAAGCTGGCGGAAGAGGAAGGGGAACGCCTTCTCAACCTTGATAAAATCCTCCGCGAACGAATCATCGGACAGGATGAAGCGGTGGATTCGGCGGCAAGGGCAATCCGACGGGGAAGAATGGGCTTGAAGGATCCGAAGCGCCCCATCGGTTCCTTCATCTTTCTCGGTCCCACGGGGGTGGGAAAAACGGAGTTGACCAAGACCCTTGCGGACGTGATGTTCGGGGATGAAAACGCCATGATCCGCGTGGATATGTCGGAATACATGGAGAAGCACAGCGTATCCAAGCTGATCGGCTCTCCTCCCGGATACGTGGGCTACGACGAGGGGGGGCAGCTGACGGAGAAGATCCGCCGTCATCCCTATTCCGTGGTGCTCTTTGACGAAATTGAAAAAGCACATCCCGACGTGTTCAACATTCTCCTGCAGATTCTGGAAGACGGGATCCTGACCGATGCGCAGGGAAGAAAGGTGGATTTCAAGAATACGGTAATCATCATGACCTCCAACGCGGGGGCATCCAACATCACATCGGAGCCGAAGCGTCTCGGCTTTGCAAGCTCTGCGGAGGAACAGAAAGCAAAGGATTCTGCTGCAGTAAAGACAGCCGTCATGGGTGCGCTGAAAAACACCTTCAAGCCCGAGTTCCTGAACCGAGTGGATGAGATCATTATCTTCAACAAGCTGAGCGATGGGGATATTGAGAAAATCGCATCCATCATGCTCTGTGAGGTGACCAAACGGATCAACGGGTTGGGGATTGAGATCACCTTTGCGGCCGAGGTGGTGAAGTCCCTTGCCAAAGAAGGGTTCGACCCAGTTTACGGTGCAAGACCCCTCCGCCGTGCCATTGTTCGTAAAGTGGAAGACTCCTTCTCCGAAGCCATGCTCCGCGGGGAAATCAAACCCGGAGACATGGTGGAAGCGGTTCTTTCCGAGGGCGAGATCGAATACAGAATTGCATAAATGCAAAAAGTGTACTGCGATTGTTGAATGCAGTACACTTTTTTGCGTTTGTATAAAACCGTTTCGGGGTTGTTTATTTTGCGTTTGTCGAAATCACGAATCCTCGGCAAATGTCGCCGTCCGTTTCTGTGAGGATGATGGGGACGATCTCTCCCACGCGGATGCTTCGGTCGGTAGGAAGGGGGGCGAACACTTCCACAAAATGCTCACTGTGACCCGATACGGTACCGTTGTTGGTCTTTTCGACAAGGACATAAACGGGATTTTCCGCCGTTCCGTGGATTTTTACGTAGTTTTTGAGAAGCTCGCCCTTGATTTCAGCCTGTGCAGATTCCAATTCTTTCAGGCGTTTGTGCTTGAGTTCGGGGGCGATCTGATTGGGCATTTCTGCAGCTTCCGTGCCTTCTCTTATGGAATAGGGGAAGATATGCAAATGCAGAAAACCGACTCTTTGGCAAAAGTCTAATGTCTCTGCAAACTCCTCGTCCGTTTCCCCGGGAAAACCAACGATCACGTCCGCGCTGAAGGTTGCCGCGGGGAGGGCGTTTTTCATCCGCTCGATGCATTGGAGTGCCCGTTCGGCAGTGTAGCGCCGTCTCATTCGGTTCAGGACGGAGGTGGAGCCGCTTTGGATGGACAGATGGAAATGGGGGAGGAGATGTCGGAGGGAGGTGACGGTTTCCGTGAACGCTTCGCTCATAACGGTGGGTTCCAGCGAGCCGAGTCCGATTCGCTCAATCCCCTCGATGCGGTCCGTTTTTTCAAGGAGTGCGGCAAGGTGAGTGCCGTAGGGTTCGTTCGGATAAAGGTCTCTGCCGTAGGATGCGGTTTCGATTCCCGTGAGGATAATCTCCTTTGCCCCCGTGGAAGCGATGGCTGCGGCTTCCGCTAGGACGACCTCCTCCCGTTTGGAGCGAACCTTTCCTCTTGCTTTCGGGATGATGCAGTAGGAGCATCGGTTTTCGCATCCGTCCTCGATTTTGATATAGGATCGTGTCCGCTGGGGGACGTTAAGGGTGAAGGTATCGTATGCCGCGGTGAGGATATCTCCCACAAGGAACTGAGGTTTGTCCTCTTTTTTGTATTCCTCGA
>JAZQUQ010000005.1:0-6758 GCA_045631365.1 Eubacteriales bacterium
GTTGATCTGATAGAACAAATGATAAATTCCGTCATGGTAAACAAGGCCGTTCGGGTCGTTGAGCCAGCCGTAATCCGCGGAAAAATGGAGGACGGGACGAAGGTAATCGGTCCCTTTGGGCTTGATTTCGGTCTGCTCAAAGGAAACCTCCATCTCAGGCTCGGTGGAAACGGTCAGCTCCATGCCGCGGAACCGCTCTACGTCAAGATAGGTGAAAAAGCGAGGGTTGATGGGGTCAATATGCCCCTCGAAATCAAAGACCGGCTTGCCGTCCTTGTCGTGGAACAGGATGTATTTGTACCTCGTCTGCATATTGATGGGCAGAATCAGGTATTTTGATGTAATTTTCATAGCGATATCTCCAAATCATCTCCAAATGCTGTCAAGCGTTTTCACGGTGATCTCCGCATTGGGACAGGTCACGGTGAGCGCATTAAGGTTCTTGTCCAACACTCCACCGAACACCGCATTGACAAGACCGCCGTCGATGATCCACTCAAAGCTGATGGTATCGGTAATGAGACGAAGGTCAACGTCTCCGCCCGTCACGGAAAGGGGTACCTCCCGTTCGTCAAAGAGCATCTTGTTTTCTCTCGGCTTGAACTCAAAGGTGTGTCCGAACAGCGTTACGGTAAAGTCGTCGGAATCCTTCGGAATCTTAATGGTAATATCATGTGCGGCAGTATGGGAAAGGGGCACCGCACCGTCTCCGCGGTAGGTCGCGGTACTCTTCACAAGGGTGTCGAATTCCCGAGCGGGCACGCCCTTCAGATACCAATCCCCCTTCACCTGTGCTAAGGACATCTCCATGGGAACGCCCATCTGACAGCAGAACACGGTTCCCGCGGTATTTATGGTATTCCATGCGATCTTCACTCTGCGGTCGGGGATATCGGAATAGGTCTGTGCCGCATAGCTGTTTCTTCCGTAGTGGAATTTTCTTCCCTCCACCTCAAACACCAGCTGTCTTGTTTCTTTATCAAAATTACCGATATAGTAAATATCATCCGCACCGGTAAACACCCATTTTCTCACGCCGTCTTTTTCAAGAGGATAGATATCGGGACATTCACCCATATCGGGAGTCTCGATATCCTGAACAGGAGTCCAGTCGAGAAGGTTTTCGGATTCAAACAAACGGTAAGTAGTTCCCCTCATGAACAGTGCCATGATGTAAACCCCCAGTTCCTCGCACCAGACCACCTTGGGGTCGCGATTTCCTCTCACATAGAAAGGAACCACGGGATTCTTGTCATATTTCACGATGGTTTTGCCGTTGTCCTTGGAATAAGCAAGGCACTGCGTATAGTCAACACCTTTGGAAAGTGTGCTTTCATTTCCCGCAGCCGTATAGTAGAAAAGAAGGGTTTTGCCGTCCTCGGACAGTCCTGTTGCGTTCTTTTTGTCAACAAAACCGCTGCCGGAGTACATGGTTCCCATTTTGTCGGGATAGAGAGCAATATCCCCCTCCTTCCAATGGATCAAGTCGGTGGAGGTGGCGTGACCCCAATGCATATTTCCCCAGCAGGGAGCCACGGGGTTATGCTGGAAGAACAGGTGGTAGACCCCATCCTGATAAACAAGTCCGTTTGGGTCGTTGAGCCAGCCGTACGCCGCGGTGAAATGAACCGTGGGGCGGAGGTAACTGTCGTACACCCCTGTCATGGGCCGCTTGTCGGTCTGATCGAGAACGAGGCAGTCAAGGGCAGGCTCGGAGGACAACGTAACCTCCGTGCCGATGAACCGTTCTACATCAAGATACATTTGGAACGCAGGTGTAAACGCATCGTAATGCGCGTCAAAATCGAAAACAAGAGTCCCGTCGGGGGCAGTGAGGCGAATGTTTTTTCTCGTCATCTTGGGATTGACGGGGACGATCAGATATTTGGATGTAATTTCCATAGGCTTGACTCCTTTGGGTTTTGGATTCAACAGTATTATACCAATCCACATGGAGACTTGTCAAGATTTTTATTGTAGTTTGACCAAAAAATCACGATGAAACAGAAAAAAGGAAGCTTTCCGAAAGGCTACCGCCGTTATGACCCACGGTACGGTTTCGGAAATGCTTCCTTTTGAAATTTCATTTTACTTCAGTCGGACAGAAGCGTAGTTTTACGTAGGATTTATTCGGCAGAAACTGCCTTTTTACGAAATCATTTTTTTGCCGCCCCTGTATCGCCGTTCCATTTCATCAGCTTTTCAAGCCAACTGAAGCCCGCGACATACACGACCTTTTTGGCAATCCCATTGCCGAAAACCAACAGAATGGCAAGAGTCACAAGCACCACCTTCCACGGCGTGCTGATCCATTCGGGGTGAAACTTCGGAATCGCCCGAAGAACAAATCCGTGGAGCAAAAATACAGGCAGCGTATTCTGACCGATATAGGTAATCGGGAAAATCTTTTTGGTAAGGAAAGGCTTGATTACGATAAACAGGAAAACGATCCAGACCAAGGCGATCAGCATGACGGTGCCTCGCAGCTTCTGCGTATGTCCCACGTAATTGTAGGAATAGGAACCGTACAGCAATGCCTTCGGTACTTGATTTTTCTCCATAAACCAAGCGGAAAGGGCAATCAAAGGCACGGAAAGAATGCCAAGCACCAGCCGAGCCTTCCCCTTTGAAACGATGGCTTGAAGCTTCTCTTCCCTCCGCCAGCAGAACCCGAGAAGGAACCACGGCTGAAAAACGAGGAAACGGGACAGGGACATATAATACCCCACCGTCGTCTCATTCCCCACCCAAAGTGCCACGGCAACGGAAACAGCCAGCATCACCAAGCGGCGTCCTCTGCCCGCAACGTCATACAGCGGGATGAGAAGAAGGTAAAACAAACACGCCAGCAAATACCAAAGAATCCAATAAGGCGTGGTGTACTGTAATTGGGTCTCCCGCTTCAGAACGTTCTCCGCAAAGAGAATATACAGAGTTTGAAAGCTCAAATACGGAACCGCCCACGAAAACAGAATCCGCTTTGGGGAATATTTGGCATAATAGCCGAGCAAAAACAAAAAAGCGGGCATGTGGAAGGAATAAATGGTCCGATAAAGCAGATCACTTCCCTTGAATGCGGGAGCACTTTCAAGAAGGTGGGCAAAGACAACAAAAAGAATCAGAAAGAACCGAAGATTGTCCGAACCGTAGTCACGACTGTCACGGGTCAAGGGGGGTAACATTTGTTTTTTCATATACAGGCTGTACCTTTCCTTGAATTTTGCGGTGGGTTCCGTATCCTCTGCAATTGTACAATTTTTCTCATTATACCACACAAAAAAATCCATTGCAAGGCTTTGGCGAATTTTGCAGGATGAAAATTCCCTCCCCCTCAGATAATGCCGAATCCCGTCACTTTTTCCCATGCATCAGCACGATCCGTTGGATTCGTTCCATAATAAACTTCTGGGCGGCGCGGTTGAAGAGAATCGCCGTGTATTCGCCCCGCTGTCCCGTCCGATGCTCGGTGCAGATTCCCATCATCCGACCGTTCTGCGTGGGTATTTTCTGCTTCTTGCCTTCCCCGTTTTCCACCTCCGCCAGCAGTCCCTCCTGCATGAGCCATTGATTGAGGGTCTGCACCGAAAAGGATTTCATCATGGGGTTTTCGATGATGTCCGCCAGCCGTTTGGCGATCTCGCTCCCCGAAATAGGCTCGTCGGAATAGGGGAAGCGGGCTGCCTCCTCGGGGGTAACGGAAAAGGGGACGGTCTTGTCGATTCGTCCGATGCCGCCGTTATCCAGCACTTGCCCCAAAATCTCGGAAACGTAAGCAAAGCAGCGAGAAATCCGCACCTGCTTCGCCACCTCCCCCTCGGGAATGGGCATGCCGTCCAGGGGATTGATTCCCATCGCCATCTGATCGATAAATCTCTTGGCATACGCGATTTTTTCAAGTTCTGTCATAAAAACAACCTCACTTTTATACCGAAATCCGTGATAACACCATCATATCAGATTTTTCCCAAATAAGCAATCCTCTCGCTCCCCGCCGAATTCGTCAAACAGCTCCGAGCGGATGGCGTAAATGTGCCGCACGGGGATTTTGGTGTTGTCCGTCAGAATCACCGTCCCGCCAAGCTCGTCGATTTCCTTCACCCGTCCCTCCGCCTTTACGTACGCGCCACCGGCCTTCAGCTTATCCTCCTTGAAGTAGGTGAACTCTGCCTTCGGGAAGGTATCGATGCGGTCGCAGAGAATCCGCAGCCTGCCGTCCAGCTCCGCTTTGGCGCACTCGTCCCGCTCGATTTCCCCCTCCGTCAGCCGTGCGGTCTCCGTCACCGCCTCCTCATGCCCGCTCAGCGCCGCAAAGGGAGCAAACTGTGCCGCTCGGGATGCTGCAGACATGGGCTTATGACGAAGGGACACGGGTCGGGGGAGTGTTATAATATCGTTATACTTCAAAGTATTCCCTCCTCACGCCCTGTGACCACCGATCTGTGCGTTCCGTTCCCTTGCGGTTGCCGCTTCGCAAAGGTTCATCCCACGGAGGATGATGTTCTTTCCGTACCGTTTTTTCAATCCGATCACCGTTTTCTGCATCTCCCGTTCCCTTGCAAGCGCGGCGTTTTCCTTCTCCCGTTCCCTGTCCATGGCTTCGTAATCCGTAAACATATCCAGCTGCTCTCCCCTGTCGTCCCGGGTCTCTTCCCGCTCGCTGACCACACCGCAGGCGGTCAGATTGAGTCTTCGCACCAGCAGCTCGGGGGCGGCGATTCGATCAAACAGCGCCATCACTCCCTCGGTGATCAGCCTTGTGGAGGAGGTCCGTCGGGAAAGACGCACCGAACCGTTGGCACCCTTGGGAATCCTCCTGCCGTAGGGGTCCACCACCACCTCCCCACGGTAACCGCAATCGTACCGAAGGCTTTCCGCATCATACCCGATGGCAAGGGACATCTGCTCCGTAACCAACCCTTTATCCACCAAATCCAGCACCAGCATATCCGTCATCTCACGGACGATCAGCCTTGCGTTTTCCATGGAATAGGGGTGCTGCAGAACCTGCCCCATGCTGATGCTGTGGGACTGCGGCTGATATTTTTTGATCTCCCCGATGGTACAGGGTTCCTTTCCCCATGCGTGATCGATGAGCAGCTCCGCATTGACACCGAACAGCTTGAACAGCAAATCTTCATTGTAATAGTCCCCCGCACCGCCGAGAGAACACCGCGCCACGTCCCCCATGGTGTAAAGCCCCTGCTTGGCAAGACGCCTTGCATACCCTCCGCCGATTCGCCAGAAATCGGGCAGGGGACGGTGATCCCACAGCCGCTGTCGATAGGTCATCTCGTCAAGCTCTGCGATGCGGACTCCGTTTCGGTCGGGCGGGGCGTGCTTGGCTTCTATATCCATGGCGATTTTCGCAAGGTACAGATTGGTGCCGATCCCAGCCGCAGCCGTGATTCCCGTGGTTTTCAGCACGTCACACACCATCCGCGACACCATCTGCCGTGCGGTCATGCCGTTTTTCAGTTAGGGGGTCAGGACAACGAACACCTCGTCAATGGAGTACACGTGAACGTCGTCGGGGGACACGTAGTTCAGATAAATCCCGTAAATCCGGGTGCTGTATTCCATATACTTCGCCATCCGCGGGGGGGCGGCGATGTAATCCACCGCAAGGGATGGGTTCTGCTTCAATGCCCGATCATCGGAGGAGGAGCCTGTCAGTCTTCTTCCCGGTGCCGCCTGCTGTCTTTGGGCATTGACGAACTTCAGCCGTTCGATCACCTCAAAAAGCCTTGCCCGACCGCTGATTCCGTGTGCCTTCAAGGGAGGGGTCACCGCAAGGCAGATGGTTTTCTCCGTCCGCTTCACGTCTGCCACCACCAGATTGGTAGTCATGGGGTCAAGTCCCCGTTCCACGCACTCCACCGAGGCGAAAAACGACTTCAGATCGATACAGGCGTATTGCTTTTCCTCCATGTCTCTTCCCCTTTCCCTACTGTCTTTATTGCTGTGTAAAACCTTGCAAAATTACTGCTCTGCGGTAATTTTGAGAAGACACCATGCTGATGTCCGATTTGGTATTCTATACGGTGTCTTTATCATAGCACGATCCCGATAAAAAATCAAGAGATTTCGATCAAATTTTCCGAATTTTTGTTCTTTTTCTGTAAAAACAAAGGAATATCCGCTCAAATCGCAGAACATTCTTTCACAAAACAAGCGCACCCTTCAAAAAAACGGCATAAAAAGAACATACGATCATCACGCACGCCATCTTCCAACGTCGGGTGATACCGGCTTCCAAACATGTTTATTTTTGTAGTTTTAATTCAATTTCACGCCTTGACTTTTTCCTTTTTTTTGTGTATAATTATTGTGTAAGAATTTTACCAAAAGAACAATCAAAGGAGTTTTTTCAGAATGAAAAGAACATTGGCGTTGATCCTTGCGGCCCTGCTTGCCGTATCTTCCCTTGCAGCCTGTGAAAAAACAGAGCCCAAGGAAACGGAAATCAGCACAAATGCCGCAGAAACCAACATCCCCGAAACAAACGGAGCGGAAACTACCGCTCCTGCGGAAACTACCCCCATCGTGGATGCTCCCACCTTCCCCACCGATTTTGTGGCGGATAACGGCACCGCATTGGCACACATCACAGTAGCCGAAGGGGCAGATTCCCTTCTCTCCTATGGTGCGGAAGAGCTTCGCTACCACGTAGAAAAGGTAAGCGGAACCACGCTGACCGTCTCCTCCGAGGCAGCAGCCGACCGTCTCTCCATTGTCATTGCCACCCCCGAAAGCAATCC
>JAZQUQ010000006.1:0-3799 GCA_045631365.1 Eubacteriales bacterium
AACCATGAAAATTACATCAAAATACCTGATTCTGCCCATCAATATGCAGACAAGGTATAAATATATCCTGTTCCACGACAAGGATGGCAAGCTGGTCTTTGATTTCGAGGGGCATATTGACCCCATCAACCCTCGCTTTTATACCTATCTTGACGTAGAGCGGTTCCGCGGCATGGAGCTGACCGTTTCCACCGAGCCCGAGATGGAGGTTTCCTTCGAGCAGACCGAAACCAAACCCAAGGGAACCGACTATCTTCGCCCCGTTCTCCATTTTTCCGCCGATTACGGCTGGCTCAACGACCCGAACGGCCTTGTTTACCATGACGGAATTTATCATTTGTTCTATCAGATCAACCCCATCGACACCGATTTCGGCAGTATGCATTGGGGACACGCCACCTCCACTGACCTGATCCATTGGAAGGACGGGGAGATCGCCCTGTATCCCGACGATATGGGTACCATGTTCTCGGGCAGCGGATTTGTGGACAAGAAAAACGCCACGGGCCTTTCCGAGGACGGGAATACCATGCTCCTCTTCTACACCGCGGCGGCAGAGCATACCCATACCTCCAAGGGAAAGAAGTTTACCCAATGCCTTGCCTATTCCAAGGACGGGGGAAAGACCATAACCAAGTACGAGAACAATCCCGTTGTGGAAAACTTCGCTCTCGGCAACCGTGACCCCAAGGTGGTGTGGTGCGAGGAGTTAGATTCCTACGTTATGGCAATCTTCCTTGGGGATAAGACCATTGTCTACCGCCTCCTCGAATCGAAGAATCTTCTCGATTGGACCGTCCTTCAGGATGTGGTCATCGGAGAAGGGGTGGAGGAATGCCCCGATCTTTATTCCCTTGAGCTTGACGGCGTGAAAAAATGGGTGTTCAGCGGTGCGGATGATACCTACCGACTGGGACATTTTGATAAGGAGACCCGTCAGTTCGTGTTTGACACCGAGCCGAGAAAACTTCACTACGGCAACGCAAGCTATGCGGGACAGACCTACTCCAACATTGCGGACCGTACGGTTAAGGTGGTCTGCAACGTGTTCCGTGACACACAAGCACCCTACAGCAGTCAGATGGGTGTCCCCATGGAGATGTCTCTGGTGAAGCTGAACGGAGAATATTTCGTGAAAGGCGTTCCTGTCCGTGAATTCGATGCCATGGGCGGTGTGAGCGAAACCTATCACGGCGTCACCAATGCGGAGCTCTGTAAAACTGCCGCATACGATATCTCCCTGACCGTGCCGAAGGATGCGGAAGACTTTACCGTCAGCCTGTTCGGTGTGGAGATGGCAATCAAGCCGAGAGAAAATCGGATGATTTACAGAAGAAGGGAAGTGCCCCTCTCCCTTTCGGGCGGAGACGTGACCCTTCGGATGATCACCGATACGTTTACGGTGGAATGCTCCCTTGACGGAGGCTTGATCCACGCGGTATGGGGTATCGTCCTCGACAAGAATCTGAACCGACTGAACGTGACCTCCGACAAAGCGGAGGTGACTGTGAAGAAGCTTGATCCCGTTTGGTAAACGATAAAATACAATCTTAAAGGAGTTCTTATGAAATACGACGTAACAGCCCTTGGGGAGATTCTCATTGACTACACTCCCGCAGGCAAAAACGAATACGGTTATCCCATCTACATTCAGAATCCCGGCGGCGGCCCCGTGAATCTGGCGGCGGCGGTTGCCAAGTTCGGCGGTAAATGCGCCTATATCGGCAAAGTGGGCGACGATGCACAGGGAAAATTCCTGATCAACTGCGTGGAAAAAGCGGGAGTTGACACCACAGGCATCTGCCGTGACCCCGAATACAACACCACCCTTGCTTTCGTTACTCTTTACGACGACGGCGGACGGGATTTCACCTTCTATCGGAATCACGAAGCGGACGTCCGTCTTTCCAAGGCGGAAGTGAAGTACGAGCTGGTTGAAAACTGCAGAATTATGCACATCAGCTCCCTTTCCATGACCCACGATACAGCGAGAGAAGCAACGTGGGAAGCGATCCGCCGTGCAAAGGATGCGGGAGTGCTGATTTCCTATGACCCCAACTACCGTGCCGCCATCTGGTCGGAGGAAGCAGCCCTCGAACAGATCCGCGCGGTGCTCCCCTACGTGGATATTGTGAAATTCTCCGAAGAGGAAGCGGAAATGGTGGCGGGTACACCCGATCTTGAAAAGTGTGCCGCATATTTCCACGCACAGGGTGTGAAGCTCTGTGCCCTGACTCTCGGCAAGGACGGTGCCTATATCTCCGCCGACGGTATTGCCTTCAAGAATGCCGCTTATACCAAGGATATCACCTCCATCGACTCTACGGGCGCGGGAGATATCTTCTGGGGCAGCTTTATTTCCTGCCTTGTGAAGGAACAGAACATGGACGATGCGCTGAAGAACGAAGCATTCCTCAAGAAAGCCTTTGCCTTCGCTTCTGCGGCGGCGGGACTGAGTACACAAAAGAAGGGCGGCGTGCCTTCCGTTCCCGAATACGAGGACGTTCTCGCGGTTCTGTAATTTTTTGAAGATTCAGCGGAATCCCTCCTGTCAGATCGTTTTGTTCACGGTCTGACGGGAGGGATTTTTTCTTTTCCGCAACGGCAGATGGCGGGGGAATCGGATATGAAAATATTGACTTTTGTACCTGATCTGTGCTATAATGATACAATATAAAATATGTAGTGAGGTGTGTTATGAAAAAAACATTAACCTTGATCCTTGCGGCACTGATTTTGGCGTCGTCCATTGTTTCCTGTGGAAACAGCGGAACTGCCGAGCCGCAAACCTCTGCAGAAACAAAACCGACGGAGACGAACGTGGCTGAGACAGATGAATCCGTAACGGAGTCATCAGATACAAACGGACCCGAAACCGAGGCTCCCGCTGCCTATGATCCCGCTGTTGTTGCCGAAAACGGCATTGCCAAGGCACATATCGTGGTTCCCGATGGTGCAGACGATCTTCTCGGCTACGCGGCAGAGGAATTGGCGTATCACATCCAGCTGGTAAGCGGTGCGGAGGTTTCTGTGACCGATACCGTGCAGGAAGACAGCCTGCCCATCATTATTTGTACCCCCGACACTCTCCCCGAGCTTGAAACCATGTTCCCCGAAGACCTGGCGTGGCTCCGTGACACGGGCGTTCTCGGCACAAACGAAATCTGGGCAGAGGACGGTTTCGCCATCCGTACCCACGAGGGTAAGATTTACATTTTCGGTGCCGTTGCCAAGGGTGCGCTGAACGGTGTTTACGACTTCATCGAAGAAAATATGGGCATTCTCTGGACCAATGCGGATGAAAGCTATGGTACGGTTTATGAAGAACAGCCCACCGTTACCGTTTCGAAGACGGATTACAGAGAAAAATCCCCCTTCAGCATTCGTGGGTGGCACACCAGCGGCAACATCAATTATGACACAAATGTGACCGAAATGATGATGACCCGCAACAAGATGAGTACCTCCACCAAGTTCGATAAAGAGAACATCGGTATCACAAGATACGTGGTTGCACATAACGTAAAAGCACAGATCGTCCTCAGTCCCCTGTATGACCCCAACGAGGACGAATACTGGTGCACCGATATCACCGGAAAGCACTTGGACTATAACACCTCCCCCCAGATCAACTTCTACAGCGATAAGGCTGTGGAAGCGGTTGCGGCGTATATTCTTGAATACTATCAGGGAGATCACATCAAGTTTGCAGCTGTGGGTCTGGAAGATACCGACTGGGGCATGATTTACCCCGAAGATAACGAACCCTTCGAATATGAAGTCGGAGGCCAAGCGGTCT
>JAZQUQ010000007.1:0-3297 GCA_045631365.1 Eubacteriales bacterium
TTTTCGGCTCTCTGTATTTGTTGTATGCGGAAAGGTTTTTACGGGGTTTTATGGGGAAACTTTTCTCAAAAAGTTTCCCTAATGTTTTTTTAGATTTTCATAATTCCGAAAGCATCAAGGACGGAGGAGACCAGGATCAGCACGATGCAGATGGGGGCTACGTATTTGATGATGACGGTGAAGAGCTTCTTTGCTTTGAATGGGCCTGTCAGCTCGATTTCCTCAATCAATGCCTTGGGCTTCAGGATATAGCTGACAAAAATGCAGGTCATGAAGGCAACGATGGGCATGATCACGCTGTTTGAAATGAAGTCGAACATATCAAGGATGGACATTCCCGCGACTTTTATAAAGCTGAGGCTGCCGAATCCGAGAGAAGAGGGGAGTCCCATCAGAATACAGAATGCAAGCACGATTAGGCAGCTAACTTTGCGTCCCCAATGGAAGCGATCCTGCAGGAAGGAGAGAATGGTCTCCATCAGCGAGATGGCAGAGGTCAGCGCCGCAAAGAACACCATAAGGAAGAACAGAGCACCGATGACAGTACCGCCCTTCATGCTGTCAAACACTTTGGGGAGGGTATCGAACATCAGGCCGGGACCCTTGCCGAGCGCCGATTTGTCACCGTGAGAGAACACGAAGACGGAAGGAATGATCATCAGTCCGGCAAGAAATGCGATTCCCGTATCGAAAATTTCGATCTGATGAACGGAGGATTCAAGGTTTACATCCTTCTTCATGTAGGAGCCGTAGGTGATCATAATTCCCATGGCAATGGACATGGAATAGAAAAGCTGACCCATGGCACCGAGGACGGTATTGGCGGAGAACTTGCTGAAATCGGGGGTGATGTAATAAAGCACACCCTCCATTGCACCGGGCATGCACATGGTGTAGATGGCGATAAAGATGGTCATCAGAACCAAGATGGGCATCATGACCTTGCTGACCTTTTCGATTCCCTTGTCCACTCCGAAGAATACAACGAGTGCTGTCAGTCCGATGAAGAGAAGGAACCAAAGAATGGGTTCTGCGGTTTTGGCGATATATGCGTCAAAGTACCCTTTTCCTGCCGCTTCCTTTGCACCGCCTGTGGCAAAGACCACAAAATATTTGGTTACCCAGCCGCCGATTACGGAGTAGTAGGGGGTAATGATCATGGGGACGATTGCCGCAAGATAGCCGATCCATGCGAAGCGCTTGTCCAGTTTTTGATACGCGCCCACGGCGGAAAGTCCTGTTTTGCGTCCGATGGCGATTTCAGCCGTCATAAGGGCAAAGCCGAAGGTTACGGCAAGAATCAGATAAACGAGGAGGAAAATGCCTCCGCCGTATTTTGCCGCAAGATAGGGAAAACGCCAGATGTTGCCAAGACCAACGGCAGAACCCGCCGCAGTCAGAACAAAACCGAGCTTTCCCGTAAAGGTACTCCGTTTTTCATTCATGTTTTATACGATTCCTTTCAACTAAGACATATCCTGCATAGTATACCATAAATCGGCTGTTTTTTCAACCAAAAAAGAGGTTTTTTTCAGAAAAATCGGGGAAACGATTATTTTCCGAACCGTCCGCTGGCATAGCCGCACCGCTGACATAGCTTTTCCGTGATGCGTCTGGTTTGGAAGGATTCCTTCAGCCTGACCGCCCGCTCCGAGGAGAGAATATCGGAGAGAGGGGTGGAGAAAATATTCCCGAGAGGGATGGCGCCGTCCGCATCCAGACAACAAGGGACCACCGTACCGTCGGAGAGAACTCCCACTTGGTCGCGGAGCCCATAGCAGGAATGGGTGTCCCCGCAGTATTCCGCATTCATATCGGGCCAATCGAAGAAATTCCCCCACTCAAGGAAGATTTTGTCCTTGATCTTGTACCCGCTGTAGGTGACCTTCCATTCTTTGCCTTCCGATTCGTCGAAGAACTCGTGCATTTTTCGGATGATTTTTTCGTTAAGGCTGTCCTTTCCCCCTTGATTCCACAGCCGCAGGACCGCAATGATCCCACGCTCTGCCGCCGATTCACAGAAGCGGAAGCAGTCGAGAAGGTATTGTTCGAATTCGCTCCCTTGCTCGTTTGCTTCAAAGGAATGGAGGGAAATGCTGACCTTATAGAGGGAAGGTGCGGCAAGGAGGACGTCCGATCGTTTTTGGAGGAGGGTTCCGTTGGTGGTGATGACTGTTTTGAATCCCATGGAATGGGCGATTTCAAAGAATTCTCCCAATTTCGGGTGAAGCAGAGGCTCACCCATCAAGTGGAAATATAAGAATTCCGCAAAATTTCGTAACTCCCCCGCCGCATGGGTGAATTCCTCCACGGAGAGGGAACGGATGGGCCGCTTGGTTCCGTGGCAGAAGCTGCAGGAGAGATTGCAGGCGTTTGTGATCTCAAGATATGCTTTGTTTGGCATGACTGCCTCCCGATTCGTCAAAGATGTACCTTTATTATACACGATTTCTTCCTCAAAATCCATAGTTTTCCGCAATCCTGTCGGAGGATCTGCGAAAGGAGTGACCAACCGATGAACTATAAAAAAACAACAACCGCTCTATTCCGTTCCCGCCCCAACCGATTTATTGCTATTGTGGAACTGCAGAACGGCGAGACGGAGACGGTCCACGTCAAAAATACGGGGCGATGTAAGGAATTGCTCCTCCCCGGGTGTACCGTGATCCTCTCGGAATCGGACAATCCCCTGAGAAAAACCAAATATGACCTGATCGCCGTGTATAAGGAACGGGACGGGTTGCCGCCCCTTCTCATCAATATGGATTCCCAGGTGGCAAACGATGCGGCGGCGGAATACCTTTTTGCTATTCACAAGAACGCCAAAATCCGACGGGAGGTCACCAAAGGGGAGTCGAGATTCGATTTTTGTCTGGAGGAAGACGGCCGCCGTCGGTGGGTGGAGGTAAAGGGCGTGACCTTGGAGCGGGACGGTGTTGCCTTTTTCCCCGATGCCCCCACCGAACGGGGAGCGAAACACCTCCGCCACCTTGCCCATTGCGTCGAGGAAGGGGACGAAGCCGAGGTGCTTTTTGTGATTCAGATGAAGGATATCCGCGAATTCCGCCCCAACGAGACCATGGACCCGAAATTCACCCAAGCCCTCCGCGATGCCGCTGAAGCAGGAGTCACGGTTTCTGCGGTGGACTGCATCATCACGGAAGACAGCATCACTATTGATTCCGAAGTTCCCGTCAATCTGAAATAAAAAAAACAACAGCTTCCGAAAAAACTGTTGTTATAACATTCAATTCCCCCATGTATAAAGGTTTTTGGGTGGGGTTTGGGGAGGTCTTT
>JAZQUQ010000008.1:0-5278 GCA_045631365.1 Eubacteriales bacterium
TTGGTTTCGGATGCGGTGGTTTCGGAACTTGTGCCGCCTCCGCAAGCTGTCATGATGGGAGCAAGGAGCAAGGCTGCGAGAATCAGGGCAAGGAGTCGTTTTGCGTTTCGTGTGCCATTTTTCATTTTCGTATCTCCTTTAGTTTTATATATCACGCAAATCTCATTCTGCGTGGTTGGTTTCGTTGATCAGTCTGTCCATGATCTCCGCTGCGGAACGGACGAATGCCGCACAAGGGCGTTCCTTGTAATACTGTGCGGTTCTTGCCTCGGGGGTGGGATTGGTGTCCTTTTTCAGCGATGCGATCAGCTCACGGCAGACGATGGTTTCGTGTTCTGCCTTGAACGCCTCGGCCAGTGCCTGAATCCGCTTGTAATGCGCTGCCTTCGCGCCATCCTCCCCTGTGTCGCCGTACCCGTAAAGGAGTCCCGCCACCATAAACATACCGGAAACCGCACCGCAGACCTCGCGGAGTCTGCCCATGCCGCCCCCGAAGGAGGATGACAGCTTCATTGCCGTCTCAAAATCCATTCCCGTCACGTCGCAGAACGCACCGAACACGGCTTGGGCACAGTTATAGCCTTCCACAAACAGCGCTTCGGCACGATCTGCGTGGTTCAATTTTTCCATATATCTTTTCTTGGGGAAAACTTTTTGAGAAAAGTTTTCCCCAAACCCCTTTCAAAAACTTTTAAACTGATATCAAATATGGGATTGGTTTAAATTATTTGTTCTTATCAAATCTTGTTTGGTTTTATACCTTTGTCTCCGGGATGGAGCCGTTGCGGTAGGCGATGAGCAGCTGCTTCAGCTCCTCGATGCGGAGGTTCAGCTCTTCTCCTCGGTCGATGTCGGCGATGTTGACCCGTTTCTCCATGGCAACCGCCACCTTTACGTCGGGAGTAATGCTGTTGCCGTCGTAGGGCTTATGCTCCGCCAGCAGGATATTGTGGGAGTTATAGATCAAGGTATACCCCGCGATGCCCGTTTGGCTCCGATAGGCCTTGGAAATACCGCCGTCGATGACGAACAGCTTGCCGTTCCCCTTGATGGGGCTCTGTCCTTCCTTAATGAGCACGGGAACGTGACCGTTGATGATATGTCCCTTTCTGCCGTCCAGACCGAATTCCTCCAAAATGCGGATGCACACGTCTTCTCGGTCGTTGACGCGGTAGTAGGGGGCGTAATTCTCTTTGAAGCGACTCTTATCCTGAAGGAGGGTCCGCTCGAAAAACGCCATTTTATCCTTCCCGTACAAGGGGGAATCCTCGCCGCACCAGAGGTACCACATATAATCGGACGCTTCCACCTGTTCCGGTGTGCCGAAGGGGGCAAAATAGGCACGGTTCACCGCGATTCCGATGCGGTCGAGGAGGGCTTTGCCGTGGTAGGTCTTTCCCTCTTCTCCCGCGAACGGAAGGGCGATTTCCTTGAATTCTCCCTCTTCCGTCATGGGGATGGAGCCGTGGTAGAGAAGGTTTCCGTTTGCGGTTTTATACATGGCTCCCTTGGCATACAGGAAGCGGATATGGCTGTTCAGCACCGTGCTGTGGTGGAAGCTCATCTGCAGGATACGGATCAGCTCCTTTTCCTCCTCGGTCAGTCGAAGGGGATCATCGGGGTCCACGGTGGGGAAGTATGTATCCCGCAGGGGGAAGATTTCTCCGTTGATCTCCACCGTACCGGCACGGAAGTCGGTTTTCTCGAACAAACGGCGGCTTTCCATATGGTATTCGGGATGCTTTTTCATGAGCTGTCCCTCCAACTTGAACTGGATCACCGAAATTGCCTTGTGCATCTTGGCGGTCAGCGACCCATCGATGCTGTCGTAGACCACCTCGTCAAGAGTACGGGGGTAGAAGTGGGTGCAGGGGTCGTCCCGATAGGTTTTCTCCGCAAACACGGACAGGGGACGAAGATTCAGCCCATAGCCGTCCTCCAGCACGTCGAAGCTGTTGTAGCCCAGGGCAATGCGGATCACGTTGGCAACCAAAGCGGGGTTTCCCGACGCTGCCCCCATCCAGGAGATATCGTGATTGCCCCATTGGATATCCACACGGTCAAATCGCATCAGTTCTTCCATGATCTTATCCGCACGGGGGCCTCGGTCGAAGATATCGCCGATGATATGGAGCTGATCCATAGTCAGCGTACGGATTACCCGACAGACGGCGATGATGAAATCCGCTGCTGCCCCTGTGCCGATAATGGCATCGATAATGGTATCGTAGTAAAAATCCTTATTGATATCGGCGGTTACGTTGAGAAGCTCGTCCAAGATATAGCCGAAGTCCTTGGGCATCTTTTCCCGAACCTTGGCGCGGGTATATTTGGCGGAAACGGTCTCCGACACAAGGATCAGGCGGTAAATGCTGATTCTGAGCCATTCGTCGGTTAGCTTGTCCCCTTGGCGGAGGCGTTTGATTTCCTCCTCGGGGTAATATATAAGAGCAGCCAATGCCTCTCGGTCGTCGGAGGGGATGCTTTTGTCGAAGATTAAGTCAATTTTGGAGCGGATCATACCCGACGCGCTGCGGAGAAGGCGAAGGAAGGATTCGTATTCCCCGTGGAGATCGCTGAAGAAATACTCCGTCCCCTTGGGAAGGCTCCTCTCTGCGCTCAGATTGATGATCTCCCCTGCGACCGCTTCCGCATTGGGATATTCTCTCGCAAGGAGCTTCAGATAGCGCATCTCTGCTGTATTGTTCTGTGTCATGTTACCCTCCGGATTTTGTTCATTCTTCCCTTATTATATAATAATCCCGTGAATTTTTCAATAGAATTCACGGGATGTTGATGAAAATATTCTGTTCTGTGGGAAAGGGGAACGGAGAGATTACAGGATAATTCCCGTGCCTTCCTTCGCTTTGTTCAGCATTTCGATGCCGTGGATGTTCAGTTCATCGCAGACCTTCTTCCAGCGGGCAATCATTTCCTCTTCGTTATCGTACACTACGGGACGGAATCCGCTCTTGAGATAGCCCACGATGGCGGGAAGACGGAAATCGTCGGTGGTAAGCTCGGTATAACGGGGACGGTTGGGCATTTCCTTGTCCAACTTACGCATCCCGTGTGCCAGCATCATACGGTTCACGTTGTTTCCTCGGATGGAGGGGGCTGCTGCCACCATGTGGATATCGCCGAAGCCTTCGGACTGATCAACGTAGGCGGTCAGCGTTGCCTCGGGGATATCGTTTTCGCGGCAGATGAAGAACACGTCCCGCTCGGGTACGATGCTTTTCTGATTGAGAATGGCACATCGCCAGTCGCGGAGGGTTCCGTCGTCGGGGGCGCTCAGACCGTTTTCGCAGATGCGGGTCCAGATTACCTCATCGCCGGGGCGATAGGTACGGAGGGTCCATCCTTCGGGGATGGGAAAGTCCTCAAACTCCTCCATAAGATGATACATCAAAAGCTGTTCCATATTGTTTTCTCCTTTTTCTTCATTTCAAACCGATTCCACGGTCATATCGCAGAACTTGCAGGGACCCTCGCATCCCGTAACACCAAGATGGAAGGAGGGGAACAGATCGTCCGCACGAAGAGTGGTTTTCGCACCGTCCAGGATGATGACCATGTAATTTTCCTTAAATTCCACCGCAAGGGTGTGGATCTCCCCTGCCATAACGGGGAATTCCATGCCGAGGCACTTATGCCATGTGGGGGTGCCGTCTTCTTTTCGCCAATGGTTCCATACGTTGATGCCGTTTTTGTAGAGCACCACTTCATAAAATCTGCCGTAACGCTTGTGACCGTCGGCGCAGTGGTCAAGGGATTGGGGAATCACGATCAGGGGGGCGGCATTTCCCTCAAAGGAGCAGCGGGTGGTGATCTTGGTACCGAACCCAAAGGCTTCCTTGGTCACAAGGGAAAGATAGTCGTACCCGTCGGCGGGGCTTTGGGGATTTTCCGCATTCTCGATGGAATCCTCATTCTGAATGAATTCGTTGGTTTCGGCAAAGCGGTAAGTATAGGCATAGGTCAGCTCGTCCTTGCTCCATGCACCTTTGGAAAAATTGATAATCATGATCGTATCCTTTCTTTATCTGCCGCAGTATGCGCGAATTTCCTCGTTTCGGAGGGACACATTCCGCTCCGTGGGATTTTTCGCGGAATTGCGGCTGAAAACCCATGAAAAGGCTAAAAATATACAGTTCAATTATATCGTATAACCATAAAAATTGCAATAGCTTTTGGGAGAAAACGGGGAATCAATAGGCTCAAAACGAACCGGTTTTTGGGGATAAAAACAAAATGAAAAGCCCTCCCGTAAACGGCCGGGAGAGCTTTTCTGTTTATCTTTTAATAAGGATCGTTAAAAGATGAGGAATTAGTCAGCGTATACAGGTGTTGCTGTATATGCGAAGGTTGTTGTTTCAACTACAGCAGCAGTGTTCTTAACGACTACTGTGTCGAACTTAACAGCTGCAGCAGCTGCAATTGCAGCAGCAGCGTCAACGCCTTCAGCAGCTTCGAATACGAGGTCACAAACCTTACCGGAGAGTGCTTCTGCAGTCATAAGAGCCATAGCAACTGTGTTGAGGGAAGCGTCGATACCGCCAGCCTGGAACATGGACTTCATGAGTGCATCGCAGTTATCGGTTGTGTCGAAGCCCTTGAATACGAGTGCGTTTGCATCGTAGTTGAGGTCTGCGAGCATGAAGGAGTTAGCAACTTCTGTGGAAGCCATTGTAACTGCAACCTTGATGGAAGCGAGAACGGGTTCTGCTTCTTCTTCAGCGGGAACTACGTAGAATTCTACTTCACCCCAAGCGTCGTTGTCGTCACCGTTCCATACTCTGAAGTACTTGTAAGCAGTTGTATCTTCGGAGTACATTGCCCAGTAGTTTTCGCCGAGGCCATGGTTGTAAGCATAGTCTTCGTAGTCAGAGTATTCTTCACCGAAGTCCATGATCTTTGTCCATGTTTCGCCGTCGTTAGAACCTTCAACTACGGAACGGAAGATGGTGTGAGCTCTGTCAGTTGTGCCGTCACCGTTGTTGTCAACAGCTGCAAGTCTTACAACTGCGAGAACTGCGGGCTGGTCGAGTTCGATACCCATCCAGAATGCGGAACCTGCACCACCGAGGCTTACACCGGTAGAAACGTTGCCGTCGAATGCAGCGGAAACGTCGTTAGCGGATGTTGTCTTGATTGTGCCAGCGTTCTTTTCGGATCCTTCAGGAGCTACGAAAGGAGCAACTGTTTCGGGAGCTTCTGTAGCGGGAGCTTCTGTAGCGGGAGCTTCTGTAGCGGGAGCTTCTGTAGCAGGAGCTTC
>JAZQUQ010000009.1:0-7200 GCA_045631365.1 Eubacteriales bacterium
CATGGCGGCATCCGCAGCTGTAATCGATGTGGTATCCGCAGAACAGATCAAAGCGGTGGGGACCACCTTCGGCGGCGTACGTCACCGACTGGAGTTTGTCCGCGAGAAGGACGGTGTGCGGTTCTATAACGGATCCATCGATTCCTCCCCCACGCGGACCGCGGCTGCTCTTTCCGCCCTCGGGGAACGCCCCATTGTGCTGATCTGCGGCGGGTACGACAAGAACATCCCCTTTGAGCCCTTGGCGGATGCAATTCTCACTCGTGAGAACGTGCATACCGTGGTGCTTACCGGTGCAACTTTGCCCAAAATCGAGGCGGCGCTGACCTCTCATCCCCTATGGGAGAGGCGATGCGGCAAGGGATTCCGCTTGATAAAAGAATCCGACTTCGATTCCGCTGTATTTACCTCGGCAAGCACGGCGAAAGAGGGCGACACCGTCCTTCTCAGCCCCGCCTGTGCCAGCTTCGATGCCTTCCCCAACTTTGAAGTCCGCGGCGATCACTTCAAGGACTTGGTGAACGCGCTGTAAAGGGGAACGTTAGGGGATTCTCCCCTAAAACCCCATTCGTTCCGTAAGGGGACCAATTGTCCCCAGACCCCGATCAATTGGAAATAGAAAGAGAACCCGTCGATATAGTATCGTGCGAGTTCTCTTTTTCTGTACTTTATATATTGTTTAAAAGTTTTTGGGGGTCTTAGGGGACTTTTTTCAAAAAGTCCCCTAACGCATCCCCTTATGCTTTTTTCACCATACCGGAGTCTTGCTTTTGTGCCATAACCAGTCTCCAATAGAAGCCCTTCAGATCGAGAAGCTCCTGGTGGGTACCGCATTCTGCAAGGTGACCCTTATCGAGAACGATGAGGCGGTCTGCATTGCGGAGGGTGGAGAGACGGTGGGCGATGGCAAAGGTGGTTCTGTCCTTTGTCAGCTTGTTGATGGCATCCTGAATCAGCTTTTCTGTTTCGGTGTCAAGGGCGGCGGTCGCTTCGTCCAGAATCAGAATTCTCGGATTGTGGATCAGCGCACGGGCGATTGCAATTCTCTGACGTTCACCGCCGGAGAGGGAATAACCCTTCTCGCCGACCATGGTATTGTAACCTTCGGGAAGGTTGACAATAAAGTCGTGAGCGTTGGCAAGTCTTGCGGCTGCCACAACCTCTTCGTCGGTGGCGTGGGGCATAGCGTACTTGATGTTGTCTCGGATGGAACCGGAGAACAGGTGAGTCTCCTGAAGCACGATACCGATCTGAGAACGGAGGGCGTTCTGGGAGATATCCTTGATGTTAACGTCGTCGATGGTGATCTCACCCTCGTTGACGTCGTACAGTCGCATAAGGAGGTTGATCAGCGTGGTCTTACCCGAACCCGAGTGACCGACGATACCGATCATTTCGCCCTTCTTGATGTCCAGCGAGATGCCTTCCAGCACGGGATTGTAGCTGTCGTAGCCGAAGGTTACGTTCCGCAGGCTGATGTCACCTTCAATGGTGATATCGAGAGGAAGGTCGATGTCGGCAACTTCAGGCTCGTCCTCAAGAATTTCAAGAACTTTACCGAGAGAGGTAAGGAAGTTGGGAATTCTTCTTGTGATCAGCGTGATACCGATCAGAGGACCGTAGATGATGTTGGCATAGGAGTTGAACTGGTGAAGCTCGCCGTAGCTCATGACGTTCTTGAACAGCATGTAGTTTCCGTAGAACAGAATCAGATAGCTGCCGAAACGGGTTGCAAAGGAAAGAATGTTGAAGAAGGTATCGAAGAACTTCTGGTCTGATTCCAACAGAACATGATAACGGTTGGAAAGCTTGCGGAAGGTTTTAATCTCACCTGCTTCGTTACCGTAGGCCTTAACCACACGGATACCGTTGAATACGTCCTGCAGGAACTGGTTTACGGTGGTCATTCTGCGCCAGCATTTCTTGGTTCGGTGTGTCATTGCCGCCCAGAACTTGTAGACGATGTATACAACGGGCGGAATGGGGATGATAACGAACAAGCTCATCAGAGGGTCCAGGGAGAGGAGCAGGATAATACCGAACACGATGGATGCAAGCTGCATAAAGAAGCTGGGAAGGTCAAGAACCATAAAGGTCTGGATAACGACAGCATCGTTTGTGATTCTTCCCATCAAATCACCGGTGGAACGCTTGCTGATGGACGAGATGGACAGATTGGAAATCTTTTCGTAGATCAGCGTACGCATCATCAGCATGAACTTGTTACCCGAAAGAGCCGAGAAATAGCTCTGGGTCACACTGAGCAGACG
The DNA here is from genome assembly GCA_045631365.1 of Eubacteriales bacterium. Classification (GTDB taxonomy): domain Bacteria; phylum Bacillota; class Clostridia; order Oscillospirales; family CAG-272; genus UMGS1696. The sequence continues at coordinate 2,271 of JAZQUQ010000009.1, forward strand.
CTGTACGAGGTCGATGGCGATAATGGAGATGAAAATCAGCAGGAACGGACGGAGGGAGGGATCCAAAATGGAGATTCCATCCTTGTATACGTCCGAATTGGTCAGATAGTCGTCAACCGCTGTTCTCTGAATGGCGGGAAGAATAAACTGTACCACCAGAGAGATAGCGGATACCAGCAGCGGGAAGAACATCATGAAGCGAAGACCCTTGGTGAGTGCCCACAGCTTCATGTAGGTTTCCTTTTTGTCACGGCAGAAGGGGCAAAGGGAAGTACCGCTGATAAACGGACGTCCGCACTTGGGACAGAACCGTTCCTCTTCGGTATTGACAACGGGGTCTCCGGGGGCTTCCTTGGCACGGAGCTTTTCCGCAAGAGCCTCGCAGGCATGAACCATAACGGAATAACGGGGAAGGTTCTTACCGCTCATAAAACGGCAGACCAGTGTTGTGATTCCGTCCACTACGGCGTAGAACGCACAGTTTCCGTACAGAACCTCCGTTGAAAACTTGGTGCATTTTTCAAGCTCGAAGGTGCGAAGGACGGTTCCGTCCAGAATACAGTAGATTCTGCGATCGGTAACAACGGTAAAACCGTTTACAAAATCGTCATCCTGTATGTTGAATGGGATGCAATACATCATTTTTTCGCTTTCGGAAGAAGCGGCGGCATAGGCTTTCGCATCCTTTTCCGAAAGATCATACATTAATTTCATGATAGATCAGACAGCCGATTACAGGCATCCTTTCGTTGAACTTTGCCATCCTTCCTCTTGGCGGATGACGGAAAAGGGTGGATAGACGGGATCAGAGGTAGGCATCAATAAAGCGTCTGCTTGTACGGTCCAGCTTCTTGTGGTCGGAAATGACAAAGCAGTTACCGTCCATATCGGAGATGATGATTCGTCTGTCCTCCAGAACACGGATATTGTTGAAAGGGTTGTTCAGCACCATGGATACGCTGCCGGCGGAGGTTTCCACTTCCCAATAGCTGTATCCGAACTTGTCCTTGACGGAAGTGATCTTTGTGATCTCGGGTGTGAAATAGCGAAGCTCCAGCTCTGCCTTCAGAAGGGACACGGTTGCGGCATCGAAAACCTTCAGGTTCCGGATCATGCCGATTTCCGCACCTCTGCCCTTCTTTCTTGAGTCGGGTTCACGGACGGAAATGAATTCGTCGGGTGCGGTAACGGGGAACGAACGGCGGAGAATCACTCTCTCAAAGAATTCTTCGTTTCCTTCCGCATTGATAATCTTCAAGGAAATCAGACCACCGTCGGACAGGGAGAACCATGCGTTCTTGGGGTTCAGATCGATGGATTCTCTTCTTTTGAACAGCTCATCGGTGCTGATTTCTTCCGCGGTATCGTCCGCTTCTGCGGTTTTCTCGGCGGTTACAGCCTTGGTTTCTGCCTTTTTGTTTTCTTCTTTTATGTTCTTAGCCATAATAATACCTCATTTTCCGGGGGAGCGCCCCCAAGCTCTTGCGGCATAATGTTATGTTGTTGTGATTGGATCATTGGGACGGGAGGGGAAACCCCTCCCCTACAGAAGATCGAATGTGGATCAGGTAAGCCGAAATTCCGGCTTCCTCTCCCCTCGTGGGAGCCGCTCTCAATCTAGACTTCAAAAGTGCCGAGTCTGGCTGCCGGCACTGCCTGCCCCTCGTGGGATCGCTCTTAATTCCGACTTCAGAAGTGCCGAGTTTGGCTGCAGGCACTGCCTGCTTACATGCCGGAGAGGACTTTTTCCATTGCTTCGGATTGGAGGGTGTAGAGTTTGTAGTAGACGCCCTTCTTTGCGAGGAGTTCTTCGGGGCTGCCTTCTTCGGCGATTTCACCGTTTTCGATGGCGAAGAGATAGTTGCAGTCCTTCAGGGTGGAGAGACGGTGTGCAATGGTAATGCAGGTCCGTCCTTCAACCAGACGGGACAGAGCATCGCCGATGAGTCGTTCGGTTTCGGTGTCCATTGCGGCGGTTGCTTCGTCCAGAATCAGAATGGTGGGGGACATCAGCAGCGCACGGGCGATGGAAACTCTCTGACGCTCACCGCCGGAGAGAGAACGGCTTCCCACACCGACCATGGTCTCATATCCCTCGGGAAGACGGATGATGAAGTCGTGGGCGTTGGCAGCCTTCGCAGCCGCAATGATTTCTTCCATGGTGGCATCGGGTCTTGCATAACGGATGTTGTCCGCAATGGTGCCACGGAACAGGAAGATTTCCTGAGATACAATGGCAATATTCCGACGGATGCTTTCGATGTCGATCTTCTTCAGATCCGTACCGTCAATGAGAATACTTCCCGTAATGGGGTCGTACATTCTTGTGATCAGATTGGCAATGGTACTCTTTCCGCTTCCCGTGTGACCCACCAGACCAATGTTGTCCCCCGCCTTGATTTTGATGTTCACGTCCTTCAAAATGGGACGGTTGGGATTGTAGTGGAAGGACACGTTCTTGAATTCAATGTCGCCGTTGAATTCGGAGACGGTCACTGCGTCGGGGGCGTTCATGATATCGGGTACCTGATCCAGAACCTCAACCATACGGGTCGCAGCGTTCACCGCATCGGTCAGCTGGTCCGTAAAGGTGGAGAAGAACTGAAGGGGAGCGAAGATCATGCCGATATAACCGAGATATGTAACAAAGTCACCGTACGCCATGTGCTTGCCCATAACCTGCAGACCGCCGTAACCCCAGATCATCTGGGAGGACATACCGATCAGAAGACCGATTACGGGGAAAATGGTCAGCGCCGTTACGGACGTGCGGAGATTCGCCTTGAACTGGCGGTGTGCGTAGCCGGAGAAACGGAAGGTCTCTTCCGCTTCCTTAGCGAAGGCCTTTACCACGCGGATTCCGCTCAACGAGTCGCTGAGCATGGCGTTCAGAGAGGAAAGGGCACGCCACTGCTTGGTGTACGCCCGTCCCATCTTGGGGAGGAGCACACGGAACATCACAATGATAATCGGCACAGGTATGAACACGATCAATGTCATTTTCCAGTTCAGAATGAACAGGAAAATGGTAAGACCGATAAAGTTCATGGCGTTGATGATAAAGGTGGGGATGGAGCCTACCAAGAAGCCGCGCAGTCGGTCAACGTCGTAGTCAACACGGCTGATCAGTCGGCCGGTGGGGTTTTCGTTGTAGTAGGAGAAGGACAGCTTCATGATGGACTCAAAGAGTGCCTGCTTCATGTTTAGACCCATGCGGTAGGACATAATGGCGTTTGCCAGGTTCTGAACAACGCCGATGGCGAGGGAGATCAGCGCCAAACCGAAGATCACGCTGAGTACGATAAACAGCTTTTCTACCGAGTGCCACTTACCTTCAACGGCAATAACGTCGTTGTACAGGATCTGACCGCTGATGATCGGGTTGACCAGGGAGATGGCGGAGGTGGCGATCATACAGAAAATAACGATTCCCACCTGCAGCTTGAAGGGCTTCATAAACTCAAAGAGTCTCTTGAATACGGAACCCTTTCTGGAGCAGTGGCTGCAGATCTTGCGGAACTGGTTTTCGTAAACCTTGCCGCACTTGGGGCATTTTGCGTTGAACTGGTCAAAAATCTGGTCGTCTTCCGTTACCTCATCACCGCGGAAGAGGCGGTCGGTGATGTCGCAGAAGGCGAAGAGCTTCTGACGCTTGGTGTTGGTGCAGTATGCGGCAATCTCCACGGAGGAACCTTCGTCCCATGCGTCCATTGCCTCATTCTTCCGATCGTCGTCCATGCCCTCCGTGTCGGGTCTTTTGGTGCTGTGATCCCGATAGAGCAGACGGTTTGAGGACATAAAGGTGTCCACGGACAAGTCCGAAATATCGTCAAAGCTCAGTTCATCAAAATACGCAACGGACGTGGCGTATTCCTTTTTACCGAAATTGTCGTAGTGCTTGTGACCGTGCTTCTTTGCTGTCCGCGGAATGGATTTTGGGTCGGCAAGAAGTCGGATGATGGTTTTGGTGTCGGCGCGGTACAAGAGCCAGCTTTCACCGAAGTTTCCGTCAAAGTCAAGGTCCATGTGAATGGCGATTGACACGTCTTCCGGAGATACCCCTTTTTCCTTGAGCGCAAGGATAGCGGCATCTGATAATTTGTCAAGCGGAAGCATAATGAATCCTCCGTGCCCCTTCCGGGGTGTTTCTTCAATCTTTTTTTGTCTTTTTGGTGCTTTTCGTACGGATATGCGGATGGTTCTACATTAAATAAAGGAAAATTTTCAAGCATTCCCTTCACACAGCCGTACTTTTGTGCTATAATGCATATGAACGGTTATCATTGCCTTGTTTATGCCCTTTTCATCCTCGATGCAGGCATTTTTTGGGCAGTTGTTCACATGTGGTTGCTTAATGATAACAGTATCATAAAGGAAAAGCAAGGGTTTTTGAGAAAAAACTTGACTTTCGGCGTTTTATACAAAAAACATCCAAAAATGAGGGCAAAATGTTCAACAGAAAGAAGCACTGGACCAAGAGCAAAAACATTCACAGCAAGCGGTATAAAAACGATCTTGCCAACTATCTGAACGGCAAAAGTCTGAAATGCGTGACGGAACGGGTGAACGGAATCGAGGAGGTTATCGGGCACAAAGGAGCCATTATCCGAAAGGATGACGAGCTTTTGATTTACGCCAGTCAGGACGTTCTGCTTCGGGCGAAGGTCATGGACGTGGAGGCGTGGGAGCTGCTCTCCTTAGAGGGCGTGGTCATCACCGTCCCCGATCTCGAGAGAGAAGAAGGAACCCGCACCGTGATTGCGTACTACAGCTACTGGCGCGAATTACAGGATTGAGCGGGGTTCATTCGGAAAACAGGTATGGATATTATCATCGACAACAATTACGAAGGAATGATCATCCGTGAGGTGCTGGCGAAGGAGCTTGGTTATTCCTCCAATCTGATCAAAAAGCTGAAGTTTTCCGAGGG
>JAZQUQ010000010.1:0-5946 GCA_045631365.1 Eubacteriales bacterium
GATGACGTTGGTGGGGATGTACGCCGAAACGTCACCCGCCTGTGTCTCGATAATGGGAAGCGCCGTAATGGAGCCTCCGCCGTACTCGGGTGCAACTCTCGCCGCACGTTCCAGGAGACGGGAATGGAGGTAGAATACGTCGCCGGGGTACGCCTCACGTCCCGGAGGTCTGCGGATCAGCAGAGACAGGGCACGGTAAGCAACGGCGTGCTTGGAAAGGTCGTCGTAAATGATGAGGACATCCTTTCCCTGCTCCATGAAATATTCCGCAATGGCACAGCCCGAATAGGGTGCGATGTACTGCAGCGGTGCCGCCTCGGACGCAGTTGCCGCCACGATAACGGTATAGGCATCCGCGCCCTTTTCACGAAGGGTTTCCGCAATCTGGGCAACGGTAGAATTCTTCTGACCGATGGCAACGTAAACGCAAAGGACACCCGTGTTCTTCTGATTCAGAATGGTGTCGATGGCAATGGTACTCTTTGCGGTCTGACGGTCGCCGATGATCAGCTCACGCTGGCCTCGTCCGATGGGAATCATGGCGTCGATGGCCTTGATACCCGTCTGAAGAGGAACGGAAACGCTCTTTCTCTTGATAATACCGGGGGCTTCCTGCTCGATGGGTCGGGTTGTGGTGGTGGCAATGGGACCCTTGCCGTCGATGGGTTCACCGAGGGCGTTTACAATACGTCCAAGCATGGCATCCCCACAGGGAACGGAAACAACCTTCCCCGTTCTGCGGACCGTAGACCCTTCGCGGATCTCGGAAGAATCGCTGAGCAGAACGATGGAAACCGTGTTCTCCTCCAGATTCATCGCCATACCGATCTCGCCGCCTTCAAAGGTGACCAGCTCGTTTGCCATACAGTTATCCAGTCCGAAGGCCTTGGCAATGCCGTCGCCCACCATGATAACCGTACCGATTTCTGCCTCATCGGTCTTGTTTTCGTAGTTTTTGATCTGTTGTTTGATGATACTGCTTATTTCTTCGGGACGAAGCTCCATGTCGTACCCTCCTGTTTGATTTCCCGCAGCGTTTCAGACGAACGCCTTGCAGGTTTATCATGAATTAAATTTTTTATAATGTAACGGAATCGAGACTTTCGCCGATGGCATCCAATTTTGCCTTTACGCTGCCCTCGTACCGTCTGTTGTTGACCGTCAGACGGACACCGCCGATCAAAGCGGGATTCACCGTGCAGACAAGCTCGGCAGTCTTCCCCGTCATGGCGGAAACACGGGCGGTCAGCCGTTCCTTTTGAGACTCCGTCAGAGGCACTGCACTTTCCACATCCGCACGGACAATGCCGTGAGTGTCATAATACCGTTCCTCGAACTCGTCGAAACAGCCCTGCAGACTTCCCGCATGGTTTCGCTCGGTCACCAGCTTCAGAAAATTGAGGACGTAGGGGTGCACCCTTCCCGAAAGAAGCTCATCCAGGCAGGAGAGCCGTTCTTCCTTCGGCACATTGGGGCTCGAAAGAAGTCGGATATAGGAGGAGTTCTCCCGAAACAGGGTCCGAAGTACCCGCAATTCCGAAAGGATTTCCCCGTCGATTCCTTCGTCCAGAGCAAGGTCAAACATTGCTCCGCCGTATTCTTTTGCCGCATCGCTCATTGTACTAACCATTCCTTTGTTTGGCACTTGTCTTTTATCGAACCACCCAACCGCACCTGCGGCTTACAGGGTTTCGATAAAGGATTCGATCAGATCGTTATGATCCTTCTCGTTGATTTCACGTTCAACAACCTTCTCGGCAATGCTGACAGAAATGCCCGCAATATCGTTTTTGATCTCGTTGATGGCCTTTTTCTTGCTCTGCGCAATATCGGCATCTGCCTTTTTTATGGCAGCATCCGCCTTGGCATTTGCCTCCGCAACGATCTCGTCTCCGAGGCGTTCCGCACGGACGGTGGCAGATCGGATGATCTCCTCCACCTCATGCTCTGCTTTTTCCAGTTTTTCGTGGTATTCCTGCTTGTCTTTTTCGGCAGACGCCGCGGATTCCTCCGCCTGCTTATAAATGTTGTCCACTTCTGCCTGACGCTCCTCCAGCACCTTTAAAACGGGCTTGAAGAGGAACTTCTTAAAGACCAGGGTCAAAATCAGCAGATTGCCGATGGCAGCGATCACGTGCCAGAAATTAATCGAGATCAGCTCTAACGCTTCGTTCATCGCAATCACTAATCCTTTCTTTTTTCTCCGAAATTCCGCGGCTTACAGCTTGCCGAGGAACATGTTGGGAGCAAGAAGGATCAGCAGAAGACCTGTAACGAAACCGTAAATACCGGTGGTTTCCGCAATCGCACAACCGAGAATCATGGTAGAGGTAACAGAACCCTTGCATTCGGGCTGACGGCCGATGGCTTCACACGCCTTACCTACCGCATAACCTTCACCGATACCGGGCCCGATACCTGCAATGAGAGAGAGACCCGCGCCGATGGCACAACCTGCCAATACAATTGCTTTTGCCAGTTCCATTTTGTTTTTCTCCTTTATTATGAAAAAATAATTTTTGTTTTATATATCAGCTGAAATCAGCCGTATAACGAATTTGCTTTGCCCGAATTACGACTCTTCCGTCGCACCGGAAATATAGAGCATGGTCAGCATGGAGAAGATGAACGCCTGCATACAGCTGGAGAACAGATCGAAATAGATGGAGAAGATCGCCGGAATACCGATCTGCAGAATGGGGAACATCTCCGCAAGCTCACCGAAAATGCCGGGGAGCCAGCCGAACAGCGCAACCGAACCCGCAGCCAAGGCAGCATACAGCATGGTAGAGATGACCACGCCCGACACTACGTTACCGAAGTGACGGAACGCCATGGAAATAGGGGTGGAAAATTCACTCAGAATATTGAAGGGAGTGAGCACGGGAATGGGCTGTGTATATCCCTTCAGATAGCCGAGGAAGCCGCTTGTTTTAATCTTGTAGTAGGTGATCAGAACGAACACCAGAATCGCCCATCCCGCAACGGTGTTGAGGTCCGCGGTAGGGGGGTACATTCCCACCAGAGAAAGGAGGGAAGAAAGAGCGGAAAGCCCTAAAATCGCCGCAATAAAGGGAGAATAGTTCACAAACTTTTCGTTCATGTTGGCTTTCACAAGACCCGTCACCTTTTCCACAATCCACTCGGCGATGATTTGCCGCTTGGTGGTGGGATGCACGCTCAGATTCCTTGTAAGGAAGATACACGCAAGGGTTATGACGAGCATAACAATCCACGAGTTCACCTGGGTTTCCGTAATGGGAATCCCGCCGAACACGGGAATTTCAAACAGAATTTTCGCACCGGTAATGCTGATATTATCCAAAACTCACGCCTCTTTTCGTCTTAATTTCGATTTTATTGGGAATCCGCCGTACTATCGTTGGCAGAGGAATCTGCTGCGGTGTCTGCAGCTACCTCAGTCGTTTCTTCCATTTTATCCTCACCATGTTCCATGGAAATTATACCCGATGCCGCCTTTGCACCGAAACGGCCCACCATTTTCTCGAAGCCGTCTTCCCTTTCCTCATCGTCCTCTTCATAGGGAACGGGGTTGGAAACGACCTCTTCTTTCCCACGGTTTCGGATGGAGGTAATCACCCCTCGCACCGTAATCACCACTCTGGGGAAGAAAACGGAGAGGATCACCGGCGCCCAATGCAGAAAAGGAACCACAATTCCCACGATCATCAAGGCAATAAGCAGAAGCATACGCCCCGTGTAGGATGCCTGCAGCTTCATTTTCGCCTGCTGTTCATCGCCAGATGCCATGGCTTTCTGAATGGCGACGGTCATGATGAAGAAATTGAGGACGGTAATGAAAAATCCCCAAAGTCCCCCGAAAAACACGGTACTGTCCCAAAAGTCAACTGCCCAAAAGACCAGCTGAACCACCGCCGTACAGACCGCACTTCCGAGAATCATGTATAAATTTTCTTTTTTTACAACGGGATCAAGTTTCATCGTTTCTATCACTACTCCCTGCCTGATTGGTTCGCTCCTCACGGGCACGGAGGTATGCTTCCTCTTCCCGCTTGGCACGTTTCAGTTCATCGGTGACAAAATGATAAAAGGTCAATCCTGCACTGATCAATCCGCACACAAGGGCGACGATGACCACCCAGTCTCCGAAGCCGAACCGCTCCTGCAGCCACATCGCCCCCAGTATAGGGAGAAGAATGGAGGTAATCAGGGAGATTCCGAAGCCCGTTACGTGGCTCATTTTGCTGACCAGCCGTGCCGTGTCCTTCCAATCGTTTTGATTTTTCATAGACTCACCGAATTCTAAATTTTCTATTATATTATTTTACCATATTGTTTCCGTTTTTGCAAGAATATAATGTAAATTTCTCCCATTTCGCACGGATTTCTCTTGAAATTTTGAAAAAAACAAGCTATAATATAGGGGACACCACAGCTTATTGGAGAATCAGATGGATTTGAATAAACTTTTGGACATGGGCACGGAGCTTGGGTACCGCCTGCAGGTCAGCGGCGCGGAAACCTACCGTGTGGAAGAGTCCATTACCCGAATGATGCAGGCATACAACGTGGACTGCGAAACCTTCGCCATCCCAAACAGCCTCATCGTCAGCATCAAGGATGACGAAGGAAACGTCATTACCCGCCTCCGCCGCATCGGATACCACGGCACCAACATCGACGCCATCGAACGGCTCAATGCGGTCTGCCGAAAGATCGAGGCGGAAAAGCCCCCCATTGAAGACGCCCATAAAATGCTCAACGAGGTCTATGGGCAGATCAGCTTCTATAAACTGCCCGTTCTGCTCCTCGGGTATTTCCTCATCTCCGCAGGATTTTCCATATTTTTCGGCGCAACTTTGTTTGAGTCCCTGTTCTCGGGGCTCTGCGGTCTCGCCTGCGGTCTTACTTTGGAATTCATGTCCCACTTCCACGCCAACGACTTTTTCAAGATCATCACGGGAGGCTTTGTCATCACCCTTTGTGCGCAGATCTTTGCTCTGACGGGGATTCTTTCCCGTGCGGACGGTGCCAGTATCGGTGCCCTCATGATCCTTGTCCCCGGGGTTGGAATCACCAACACCATGCGGGATATTATCTACGGCGATATCCTTTCGGGAATGAACCGTATGGTTCACGTGATCATCTCCGCCGTCGCCATCGGGATCGGAACGGGTGGTGCCCTCTACGTGTGCCGATCCATTTTCGGTCAGGCAGAGGTCAGCCTTACCTCCATGCCAGACTCTGCCCTGATCCAATGCGTTACGGCATTCATCGCCTGCGTAGGATTTGCACTCATTTATCACCTCCGCGGAATCGGCATCTGCTTCAGCGTTGCGGGAGGAATCCCCGGCTGGCTTGCCTATCTCATCTGCGTGGAACTGGGCACGGGAGACTATTTCGCAGGCTTCATGGGTGCGGTTGTGGTTGCACTCTACGGCGAGGTTATGGCAAGAATCCGTAAATTCCCCGCCACCTCGTATATCACCACGTCCATCCTCCCTCTCGTCCCGGGAGCCAGCATCTATTACGCCATCGTCCACCTCCTCAACGATAACCCCGACGGATTCTCGGAGCGTGTAATCTACGTGGCAGCCTTCGCAGGATCCCTTGCCGTGGGCGTGCTTTTGGTTTCCTCCTGCTTCCGTATGTTCTCCACGTGGAAGTGGTTCCGAAAGCTGGAACGGTTGGGTAAAAAGAGAAAATAAGAAAAAATCGTCCCACGGATCTCAAGAAGGTCTGCGGGACCTTTCTTTTCAAGGGAAAACACACGCCTCTTCCCCCACGCCCCGCAGGACATATCGCGCCCGAAGGGTATATCGCATCCCTCGGATATATCGCGCCCCGCAGGGCATATCGCATCCCTCGGATATATCGCGCCCCGCAGGGCATATCGCATCCCTCGGATATATCGCGCCCCGCAGGGCATATCGCATCCAAGTCGGATCGTAGCCATGTCGTTCT
>JAZQUQ010000011.1:0-12435 GCA_045631365.1 Eubacteriales bacterium
CAACGAAAAAGAAAAAAGTCGAAAACGCTTTGGTATCCGAGGCGGACCGTGCGATTCTCACAATCCGCCGCCGAAAAAAACTTACTCGTGTGCCCCCACAACCTCTACCTTCAGAAGATTGGTATTGCCGGGCACCCCAACGGGAACCCCCGCCGCAATGACCACGCGGTCGCCGTTCGTCACGATGTCGATCATCTTGGCACAGTCAATGGCATGACGGAACAGATCGTCCGCATTCTCCTGCTGCAGCGCAAGAACGGGGTACACACCCCAGGATAACGCCAGCTGGTGGAAGGTCAGCTCGCTGGGCGTAGATGCCACAATGGGCTGAATGGGACGGAATTTGGACATCCGACGGGCACTGCGCCCTGTCTTGGTCACCGTGATGATGGCCTTCGCTTCCATATCTCTCGCCGTGGTACATGCCGCATCGCAAACCGCATTGGTGATGTCCTCGAAATCAATCTCGTAGTTCATGCCGCTGTATGCACCCATTTCCAGCGCATCCCGTTCCGCCTGCTCCGCAATCTTCGCCATGGCTTTGACGGCACGAAGAGGATATTTGCCGATAGCAGTCTCTCCCGACAGCATGACGGCACTGGTTCCGTCGAATACGGCGTTGGCAACGTCGGAAATTTCCGCACGGGTGGGGTTGGGATGCTCGATCATGGATTCCAGCATCTGTGTGGCTGTAATAACCATCTTACCCGACTGGTAGCATTCCTTGATAAACCGCTTCTGAATGCCGGGAAGACGCTCGAAATTCACTTCCACACCCATATCGCCTCTTGCGACCATGATTCCGTCGGAATGGTCAAGGATGGAGGAGAAATTCTCTACCCCCTCCAGATTCTCAATCTTGGAAATGATCTTAATGCGATGGCCGCCGTTGTAGTCCATGAATTTCCGCATGCCGATTACGTCTTCCTTGCTTCGGATGAAAGAAGCCGCAATGAAATCCACCTGATGCTCAATACCGAACAGCAAGTCACTCTTGTCCCTCTCGCTGAGATGAGGCATATCGATATGCACGCCGGGGACGTTGACGCCCTTGCCGTTTTTGATCACACCGCTGTTCATTACGGTGCAGCGAACCTCCGTTGCCGTGGTCTCCTCTACCTGCAGCTCAATATTGCCGTCGTCAAGGAGAACGGTGTTTCCCTTCTGAAGCTGCTCGGGGAGACGCTTATAGTTGACGTGCACGATGGATTCGTTGCCCACGATCTCTTCCGTTGTCAGAGTAAAGACTGCACCCGCTTCCAATGCCGCATTTCCCCCTTCGAATTTTCCGAGACGGATTTCGGGGCCCTTGGTGTCAAGCATAATGGCAAGGGGAACCCCCATCTGCTTTCTCACTTCCTTGATCCGTTCGATTACCTCGGCATGCTCCTCGTGGGTTCCGTGGGAGAAATTCAGTCTCGCCACGTTCATGCCCGCCTTGATCATTTTTTCAATCATGTCCGCCGAATTGGATGCCGGCCCCATGGTACATACAATTTTCGTTTTCAGCATAGCTGCTCCTTGATATAAATCAAATTTGGTATCCATATTATATCTTGTTTTTCACGAAATTTCAATACAATATCCGTAAAACGCAGGCAAAACCAAATAAGAACCTTTTCAAATCGATTGACAGATTGCTTCATTTATGATAAAATGGTATATTATAATAGTGTAATTATACTTATCAGAAGAAAAACGGTGTCTCTGCCGTTTCAAAAAGGATTTCACATGGCTGATAGAAAAAAAATCACTTCACGGCTTCTTGCTGCCGTAATCCTTGCTTCTTCCATTACCGGCTGTATGCGAGCCGGTACCACCCAGATCAGCGAAACAAGCGGTGTGGGACGTCATCCTGTCCCTTCGGAAACGGAGGCTGTGGATTCTCCCATCTCTCCCGTTGAGACAGCCGCTCCCCAAACGGAGGCTCCGGAAACAAAAGCGCCCGAGACTGCGGCTCCCGAAACGGAGGCTCCGGAAACGAGTGCTCAGAACGGCGGGCTTCCTGCGGCTTCTTATACCATTGAAAACGGAAAGTACGTTTACCACTTTGCCGCCCCTGACCGAAGCGGTTACAATCCCGCCGCGCTGAATGCCATGTCCAAGGCTCTCTTTCCCGACGGCGGAAGCGACACCTCCGGCTCCTGGTTCTTCGGCAAGGTAAAGCGTGATCTTGCCACGGGACAGGTGACCTACGTGTGGGACCGCTGGCCCGACACCCTGGCTCTCCTTGACAAATACGGTGCCATCTACCGCCGCCACACCGAAGAAAAGGTGTGCTATCTCACCTTCGACTGCGGCTACGAAAACGGTTTTACCGATCCCATTCTTGACACGCTGAAGGAAAAGAATGCGCCCGGTATTTTCTTCGTCACAGGCGGTTACGTTGACTCGGCAGGAGACCAGATCCGCCGCATGATGGAAGAAGGACACATTATCGGAAACCACACGGAAAACCACTATAATGCCACCACCATTACGGCAGAGGTTTTCCGCAAGGAAATCGAGTCCGTGGAGAACAAAATGAAGACCCTCTACGGCTACGACACGCCCATGCTCTACTGGCGTCCTCCCCAGGGCGGAAGCAACGAGTATGTTCTTGCCATGTCGGAAGCCATGGGTCTCCGTACCGTTCTTTGGTCTTATGCCTACTACGACTACGATCCCGCAAATCAGATGGACTACGCCACGGCGCTGCAGAAGGCGAAAGAGGCACTCCACCCCGGCTGCGTCTACCTCCTTCACGCTATCTCCGAAACCAACGCAGCAATCCTCGGTGAGCTGATCGACTGGATTCGGGCACAGGGATACGAAATCAGACCCTTGTGTGATTGATACCCTTCGGGTGCGATATGCCCTTTGGGCGCGATATATCTTCGATACGATATGCCCTATTGGGCGCGATATACCCTTTGGGTACGTGATGCCCTTCGGGCGTGATGATGGAGGAACATGACAGGATTTCTTATTGCCATGAGCGGCGGAGTGGATTCCAGCGCTGCCGCCGGTCTTACCCTTGCCCGGGCACGACGTGATCCGTGGGCGAAAGATGTAGTGGGAATCACCCTGACTATGGGGTTCCCCAACGATGAGCAAAATGCGCTGGATGCCGCCTCCGTTGCGAAACGGCTTGGCATAGACCACACCGTTTCCGACTGCTCTGCTCCCTTCCGACGTGAGGTCATCGACTATTTTGCTCAAACCTACCTCAACGGAATGACCCCCAACCCCTGCGTAGTCTGCAACAAGGCCATCAAGTTCGGCTTTCTCGCCGAGGAAGCGGACAAACTGGGGCTTTGGCACATTGTGACGGGGCATTATGCAAGAACGGGGACGCTGAACGGAAGAAAAGTCATCCGAAAAGCGGCAGACCCCAAAAAAGATCAGAGCTATATGTTGGGGCTTCTGACCCCGACGCAGATCGAACGCGCCGTTTTCCCTCTCGGTGAATTCACCAAGGACGAAGTCCGAGCCATTGCGGCAGACTACGGCTTTGTGACGGCGGGAAAACACGACAGTCAGGACATCTGCTTTATTCCCGACGGAGATTATGCGGGATTTCTCTCCCGTGAGCTTGGGATCCATCCCACTCCGGGGCAGTATCTCGACAAAGAAGGAAAAATTCTCGGCCCTCACAAGGGACATCTCTGCTACACCATCGGACAGCGAAAGGGGCTTGGCATTTCCATGGGCCGGCACGTCTTTGTGCTCTCCAAGGATGCGGATGCCAACACCGTGGTTCTCGGCGACGAAGAAGACCTGTTCCGCACCCGTGTGGAAGTGGAAGGCTTCAACTGTCAGGGCGCGGATTCCCTCCGCGATCTTGACGGCGAGCGGTTCCTCGTGAAGCTCCGCTATTCTCAAAAGGAATCGGAAGCTCTCGTCCACGTGACAGGCGAAAAATCCCTTACCCTTGAATTCAGCGATCCCCAGCGCGCCCCCTCCCCCGGGCAGTTCGCCGCCATTTACCATGGCGAATATTTGATTGGCGTCGGCACCATCAGCAAATCCGATTGATACCCCATATTAAAAAGGTTTTTGAGGGGTTTGGGGGACTTTTTCCTCAAAAAAGTTCCCCAATTCGTTCCCCTGAAATAATAAATAACTTACATACAGGAGATTTAACACTATGAACGCAATGGAATTAAAGGCAAAAATCGCGGCAGGCGGTATTGATAACGTACTGACAGACGGACTTTCCGTTCCCGCTGAAAAGGTAGAAGGACAGAGAGCGCGCTATGCAAAGGCAGTTTCCGAATTCGAGGCACTGTACGGCGACGGCGACATCACACTGTACTCCGTTGGCGGAAGAAGCGAAATTTCCGGCAACCACACCGACCACAACTTCGGTAAGGTTATCGCGGCAAGCGTAAACCTTGACATTCTGGCAGTTGTAAAGCCCTCCGACGACGGCGTGATCCGCATCAAGTCCGAAGGCTTCCCCGAAGACGTGGTTCCCGCTTCCGCTGCAGATGCTCCCGACGCATCCAAGTTCTTCAAGTCTGAAGCAATCATCGCAGGTATGGAGCGCGCGTTCCTCAATGCGGGCTACAAGGTTGGCGGCTTCTCCGCTTACACCACTTCCAACGTACTGAAGGGCTCCGGCATCAGCTCCTCCGCTGCCTTCGAGGTTATGGTGGGCAACATTCTCAACTACCTCTACAACGACGGCAAGGTTTCCAACGTTGAAATCGCAAAGATGGCTCAGTTCGCAGAAAACGAATTCTTCGGCAAGCCCTGCGGCCTCATGGACCAGACTGCTTGTGCGGTTGGCGGCTTCATCACCATCGACTTTGAAGACCCCAAGAACCCCATCATCGAAAAGATGGACTTTGACCTTCAGAAGAACGGTTACAGCCTCTGCATCGTAAACACCGGCGGCAACCACGCAGACCTCAACGACGACTACGCTTCCGTTCCCGCTGAAATGAAGGCGGTTGCAGCAGAGCTTGGCGTTCCCGTTCTCCGCAAAACCGACCGTGAGGCTCTCACCAAGAACATTATCGCCATCCGCGAAAAGTGCGGCGACCGCGCGATCATGCGTGCCTTCCACTTCTTCGCCGAAAACGAAAGAGTGGCGGCTCAGGTAGAAGCTCTCCGTGCAGGCGACTTCGAAGGCTTCAAGGCAGGTGTGATGGCAAGCGGCAACTCCAGCTTCAAGTACCTCCAGAACGTTTATACCACAAAGAACGTAGGCGAACAGGGTCTTTCCCTTGCTCTCTGCCTCACCGAACAGTTCCTCACAGGCACAGGCGCTGCTTGGCGTGTTCACGGCGGCGGATTTGCCGGTACCATCCAGGCGTTCGTTCCCCTGAACCTCACCGAAGGCTACCGCGCTTACATGGACTCCGTCTTCGGCGAAGGCGCTTGCCACATCCTCTCCGTAAGAAAGAACGGCGCTTGCAAGATTTGCTAAGGATTCAATTTTCGGGGTTTCTCGGGAGGGGGACTTTTTAGAAAAAGCTCCCCCTCCAGAATTTCGGCTTTGCCGATATTCACCCCTCCCCCTCAAAAACTTTTATAATGGGTTAATTTTTTGAGGGATGCAGACATTTTGTAAGCTTAAATCTGTACGAGCCTATATTTGTTAAATAGTTTAAAAAGGTTTGGAAGGTTTGGAAACCTTTCCTCAAAAGGTTTCCAAGAAATATTATGAAACAGAAAAAGAACGATCCCAATGCGCGGCATCGGAAGAATGCTTCGAAGCTCCTTGTTTTGTTTGTCAATTCTGTCCTGTTTTACGTGCTGCTTCGGCTGATTATTGAGCTGGGCGAGCGGTTCCGCAATCCGATGATTTACTTTATCGGGTCGGGGGCTTACATGGTGGGGGCGGGTGCGCTGATCGTCACCTATTTTGTCCTGAACGGATGCACCTTCAACAAATATACGCCCACGTGGGACGAGCTTCCCGAAAAATGGACGGACGAACGGAAGGCGGAGCATCTCCGTTTACTGCCCCAACGTCAGGCGAAGGCGAAACAGCTTCTCTTCGTTCTTCTCCCCTTGATTGTCGCCATTTTCATCAGCTATATTGAGCTGATTCTGTTTGCGTAAAGGTTCTGTTATGAGCAAAATCAAACTGATTGTCATGGGACAGCTCACCGACCGCTATTACCGTGAGGCGGCGGACGAGTACATCAAACGAATGTCACGGATCTCCCCCATCACCGAGGTGGAGCTGAAGTGTCAGCGCCTTTCGGACGATCCTTCCGACGGAGAAATCGCCGCCGCCCTTTCCAAGGAAGCGGATGCCATCCTTCAGGAGATCCCCAAAAGGGCCTTGGTATGCGCTCTTTGCATTGAGGGGAAGCAGCTTTCCTCCGAAGAACTGGCGGCAAAGATCGAGCAGTCGGAAAGCGGCGGCATCAGCGATCTGTGCTTTATCATCGGCTCCTCCTTCGGGCTGGATGAACGGGTAAAGCAGCGTGCCGACCTCCGTCTCTCCATGTCCAAAATGACCTTTCCCCACAAACTGGCGAGGGTCATGCTTTTAGAGCAGCTCTATCGGGCTGCGGAGATCAACCGGAATTCACGGTATCACAAGTAATCCACCGTCGGAGGTAAAACGTGAAAATTTCCAAAGCAAAACTGAAGATGAATGCGGCACGACTGGGTGCGGCGGCGGTTGTTTTCGGTGCGGCGGGGCTGGTTCTTGCCTACTCCTTCGGTTGGTACGATCTTTCCTTCCTTGATCGGAGCGACCTCATCGGCGAAATTCTGGAGGAGCCCGCACCGTCTCAAACCGGCAGCCCATCCCCTTCGGGCAGCACTTCCAAAGAACCCGGGGCGAAAGAAACCGTTTCTTCGGTTCCCGCCCCTGCCGAATCCTCCTCCGTCCCCGAAACCGAGTCTCCCTCGGCGGCAAAACCCACGGAAACAAAGAGCGTCCTCGGCATTTACGACTCTGCCCTCCTCCCCGATGTTTATTCCGCGGTTCCCCTTTTATCCGAGGTTTCGGACACCGATTCCGAGGCGCGCCTTGCCAGAATCCGATTCGGCTTCAAGCTTCCCTCCGATTTTTCCGTAAGCCAAAGAACGGCGGAACAGCTCAGCTATATTATTCCCGGTACTTATGCGCCCTATGAGGCTCTGTACACCACCGTTTGGGAAGATCAACCCGCCATCGAGCTCTACATGGGCATGATTCTCATTGACACCGGCACCTCCGTGGTCATTGCAGACGGAAACGGAACGCCCCTCTGTTCCTTTGACGATGAGGTTTACAAGCCCGCCTATACCAGAGATCGCTCAGGCAGACCCCTTTTTGTGAAAGAATCGGCGGACGGCAAAAAAACCTACTTCTATCTCTCTGACGACGGTCAGAACTTCATCCGAAGCGACTACGACGACAAAACCGACGGCAGAGGGCTGTACTTCGACTATCCCGCCGACTGGGGTCTTTCGGACAATTGGATCAAACGGGAATACGACGAAGAGGAAGAAAAATGGGTCTACCGTACGGGGGATTCTACCCTTACGGAGACGAAATACGACGAGGCTTACGATTTCTCGGAAGGGTTCGCCTGCGTTACCTCCCCCACGGAGGACAACCGAGGCGGCATGTACTTCATCAGTCAGTACGGCTGGCTCCTTCAGCAGACCTTTGTTACCTTCAAGAGCAATCTGGAAAACCGCCATTTTATCTGGGACTATGCGCTCCCCGCTTCTCGTGGGCTTGAGAGCATCGGTTTCTTCTACTTTGATCACGGTCTGACCCGTGTGCGCTATCAGGTCATCGACTACTACTCCTGGTCCATCGACAATGTGATGGTCATCACCGAGGAAGATCGGCTTCTCCGTACGGACGGCACCTTCCTGGAACTGCCGAACGGCTACACCCTGAAGGGATACTCCGACGGCATGATCCTTCTGGAGAAGGACGGGCTCTATGGCTTCCTCGACTACACAGGAGGCTGGATTGCCTCCCCCTGCTACGCCTCCGCCACACCGTTCCTCGGCGGCTATGCCGTCCTTGAGACCGCGGACGGACGGTTTGGTATGATCGACACCGAAGGCAATATCGTCCTCCCCTTCACCTACGACCACATCTCCATGGTATCGGGCGATCTCGTTGCCGCTTACCGTGAGGAGAACGGCTGGACCGTGATGAAAATCCTCGGAAACGGCTGATCCTCCTCTTATTTCATCGAAATAAATTAAAATTCATATCAGAAAAGGAATCAAAAAATCATGGCTATCTTCAACAAGAACAACAAGAAAGACGAAAACAAGGAACCCGAAACTCAGGCAGCAGCGCCCAACGTAATGGCAGATCCCAAGCCCCAGGGACTGGACTTCAACCGTTACTTCCTGGCTGAACGCCGTATTTTCCTTGAAAACGTAAGCTACGAAACCACCAAGCCCGAAGCAGGTGCTGCAGGCTACAAGCTGACCGCGAAGGATTCCATCGTTTCCCAGATCGTTGGAAACACCGGCGTAAAGGTTACATTCAACCGTGAGCTGAAGTTCGATCCCGACGGACCCTTCGTGCTCTCCGTTTCCTATGCGGTTATGCTCATCTTCAATCCCGGCACCCGTGACGAAATCGATTGGAAGACCGTGGATCTCTCCAAGGAATTCCAGAAGAACTGCGGCGCCCTCCTCGGCACCATGCTCTCCCGCTCCGCACTCCTGATCGCGGAAATCACCTCCGCTGCAGGTCAGCCCCCTGTAATCATGGGTATGCCCATGCCTATGCAGAAGCAGCAGTAATTTGAAGAAGACATCTTGGTGGGGGTGCCGCGTTAAGCGAACACCCCCTCAAAAATAGCTCCCGAAGGAGCTGTTTTTGTAAATTCCGAAGGAATTTGAGTGCGGATGTTTGATGGTTTTGGGCGTTTTAAGCCCAAAATGGCGGTTTTCAGACCGCCAAATCAAACTCCGAGGCTGACGCATTGCAAATGCGACAGCCCCCAAACCCCTTTCAAAAACCTTTATACGTGGGAATAATAAAGGTTGACGTTCCCTTCCCGCACCCCTTAACTTATTAATTTTTGAAAAAGGTTGAAGGGGGTCGGGCGGGTTTATGAATGAAACAGCGGATGTTTTACTCATAAATCTCCCCGACTTTCCCTTATATGTGAAAGAATGAAAAAACAGAGCAAGGAGCAATACAGCGATCAAAGCATCACCATGCTGAAGGGTCCGGACAGAGTCAGAAAAAGACCGGCGGTTATTTTCGGATCGGACGGACTGGAGGGATGTGAGCACTCCGTTTTCGAAATTGTGTCCAACTCCGTGGACGAGGCGAGAGAAGGCTTCGGTAACGTGATCAACGTAACCGCCTACCGCGACCGTTCCATTGAGGTGGAAGACTTCGGACGGGGTCTGCCCCTCGACTGGAACGAAAACGAACAGCGGTACAACTGGGAACTGGTTTACTGCGAGCTGTATGCCGGCGGTAAGTACGACAACAACTCCGACGGCTCCGCCTACGAATACTCCCTCGGTCTCAACGGGCTTGGTGCCTGTGCAACCCAATACTCCAGCGAATTCTTCACCGTAAAGTCCTACGACGGTCAGAACGTCCGCGAGATCTCCTTTGAAAAGGGTGAGCCCGTTACGGAGCTTTCCGTCACTCCTCTTGAGAAAAAGAATCGCCGCACGGGTACGGTTCAGCGGTGGAAGCCCGACCTTGAGGTCTTTACCGAAATTGCCATTCCCAAGGAATACTTCACGGGAATGCTGAAGCGTCAGGCGGTGGTAAACCCGGGGCTGCGGTTCGTTTTCCGCTTTGAACTGGAAGACGGAACCTTTGAAACCGAGGAATTCTTCTACGAAAACGGCATTGTGGACTACATTGACGAAATCGCGGGAGAAACGGCGGAAACCAAGGCAGTCAAGTTCCATTTGGAGACCAAGGGCCGTGACCGCGAGGACATGAAGGACTACAAGCTCATTGCGGACATTGCCTTCTGCATTTCCAAGACCATCAATGTGATCGAATATTACCACAACTCCAGCTTCCTGGAGCACGGTGGCTCTCCCGAGCGTGCCGTCAAGACCGCTTTCACCTCTGCGGTGGACAAGCGTTTGAAGGCGACGGGAAAATACAACAAAAACGAAGCGAAGGTTACCTTTGCGGACGTGGAAGACTGTCTTGTTCTGGTGACAAACAGCTTTTCCACCCAGACCTCCTACGCCAACCAGACAAAAAAGGCCATCACCAACTCCTTTATTGCGGAGGCGATGACGGAGTTCCTGAAGGAGCAGCTGGAAATCTACTTTGCGGAAAATCCCCGTGAGGCGGACGTGATGTGCGCTCAGGTTCTCGTCAACAAGCGATCCCGTGAGACGGCGGAAAGCACCCGACTGAATCTGAAGAAGAAGCTGACGGCTTCCGTAGACGTTTCCAACCGTGTGGAGAAGTTTGTTGCCTGCCGAACCAAGGATCCCTCCATCCGTGAGCTGTTCATCGTAGAGGGTGACTCCGCCATGAGCTCCTGTAAATTGGCGAGAAACCCGGATTTCCAAGCCATCATCCCCGTGCGAGGAAAGACGCTGAACTGTCTGAAAGCCACCTACGACCGTATTTTCAAGAGTGAGATCATCGTGGATCTCCTCCGTGTGATCGGCTGCGGGGTGGAGATCAAGACCAAGCACTCCTCCGACATGGTTCCCTTTGATTTAAAGAACCTGCGTTGGTCCAAGGTTATCATCTGTACCGATGCGGACGAGGACGGATTCCAGATCAGAACCCTTCTTCTGACCCTGTTCTACCGCCTCCTCCCCACCCTTCTCCGCGAAGGTCACGTATACATTGCGGAAACGCCCCTTTTCGAGATCACCCCTCAGAAGGGGGAGACGGAATTTGCCTACAACGAGTTCGAAAAAGCGGAAATCGTGGGACGGCTGGAAGAGCAGAAGGTCAAGTACACCTTGCAGCGCTCCAAGGGTCTTGGTGAAAACGACCCCGACATGATGTGGCAGACCACCATGAACCCCGAATCTCGCCGACTCATCCGTGTATCCGAAGCCGATGCTGCCCAGACCGCCATCATGTTCGAGACCCTTCTCGGGGACGACATCGACGGCAGAAAGCGTTTCATCGCAGAGCACGGCAGAGAATATATGAAGGACGTAGACGTTTAATATGATGGGGGAACTTTTTTGAGAAAAAGTTCCCCCCATACCCCTTCAAAAAACTTTATACGGGTATAATTTTATTCACTGACGGACATATAATATGTCTGCATCTGCGCATACTTAAATCAACACAGTATAAAAAGGTTTGCCCTGTTTCCTATTGACAAAACGGCAAAAATGCAGTATACTATTAGCAGTAAATCTTCGTCAAAAAGGCGGAGAAAAATGGAGGTTTTATTATGGCTGACATGAAAGACGAAATCCTTGAGGGCGAGAATCCCGAATTTGACGCTCCCGAAATATACACACTGACAGACGAAGACGACAACGAACTGAACTTTGCTCTCCTCGGTACTCTCGAGCACGAAGGCGCTGTTTACAAGGCTCTCGTTCCCGTTGACGAAGACGGCAACGAAGAAAGCGAAGAATACGTAATCCTCAAGTGCGACATCGATGAAAACGGCGAGGAAATCCTCGTTACCATCGAGGACGACGAAGAGTTCGACCGCATCGCCGACATCTTCGACGACGAGTTCTCCGAAATCTTCTATGACGATTAATGAACGGGAAAACCCGTTCCTGATGATTTCCTTTTCGGAAAAACGATAAGTTACATTTGTTTTTAACAAATCGGAAACGCCACAAACACGTCTTTTTCCTGCTTTGTTCGAAATAGAGATGAGCGTAAAAACCCACAAAGAGTAAAAAGGAGCCCGGACTTCCGGTATGGGGTATGCAGACCTCCCTCCGCTGCCGCGAGACGCTTTCTGCGCCGCCGCTGCGACAAGGATGCTGGGAGCACGAACTATCGGAGAGGGCACCGTCCTTGCGAGAGCAGGGTTTCTATACGCTTGTTTCAAAACGGCACTGCGGGGTCTTTTTATTTTCAAAAGAATAGAGAATAAAGAAAAAAGAAGAAATAATATTGCTTTTTTCTGCAGCAAATCCCAATCAGTTGACTACAATATCTCTGTAAAGGAGTTAACCATATGAAAGCAAGTCTTATTCTGCATCCCGCGTATGAAGTGGGCAAGGTCGATCCCAGAATATTCGGCTCGTTCATCGAGCATCTCGGAAGAGCGGTTTATCACGGATGCTACGAACCCGGTCATCCCGAAGCCGATGAAGAAGGATTCAGACGCGATGTTCTCGAGATGGTAAAAAAGCTCGGTGTGCCGATCGTGCGTTATCCCGGCGGAAACTTTGTATCCGGCTATCGCTGGGAAGACGGCACGGGAGACAAATCCAAAAGACCCCGCCGTCCCGAGCTTGCATGGGGCACTACCGAGACCAATGAAGTAGGCATTGACGAATTCCAGAGCTGGTGCAAAAAAGCGGGCTCCGAAGTCA
>JAZQUQ010000012.1:0-2945 GCA_045631365.1 Eubacteriales bacterium
TCTTTGAAGGTGAAATGTAAAAATAGCGGGGAAAGGAAAACTTTTTGCAAAAAGTTTCTCTCCCCCCCCCCCCCTTCCCTTCAAAAAACTTTGACAATAAGGGCAATATAGTTCTCTCACAGAGATAAAAAAATCCCACGAACCGTGACTTCCTTTTTTTGAGTCGATGGTTTGTGGGATTTTTCTCTGTCATCCTTTATACTTTGCGTGTCTCAGCTCCGACAGGGTGCAGCCTCGGACTTGCTTGAACAGGCGGCTGACGTAATTGGGATCGGGAAGCCCCACCTGTTCTCCCGCGCTTCGGATGTCCATCCCGTACGACAACACCAGCTCCTCAATCCGCCTTACCCGCACGTCGTTGATAAACTGAGTCACCGTCTGCCCCGTCATTTCCGTGAAGATATGACTGAGGTATCCCGAAGAAATATCGAGGAACTTCGCCGTATCGCTCACCCGCGGGGGCTTGGCGATGTTTTCGATGATATACTGCTTGGCGCGGGTCACGTACCATTCCTTGCCGAAGGTGGTCGCGTGCTGCAATTCCGATTGATAGAGGTCGGATATTTTCCCCATCAGCTCAAACAGCATGGCAAGAACCCGCGGACTTTCCGGCTCCAGACTGTATTGCAGCACCATCTGCTCAATCAGCGGTCGGATCGGATTATCGGGGGTTTGGAAGGAAAGAATCTGCGGAAGGATCAGCCCGCCCGCCTCTGTCTCCTCGTAATCCACGGTAAACCCCACGGTGGAATGCTGGTGATATTCCCCTGGGCAGGAGAAATGTCGGTCTCTGTCGTACACCGTGGTGACCACGCTTTCGCACGATGCGATCTCCATGTTTTTCCCCGCCTCCTCGATCTGAATGCATCCCTGAAGAACGTAGGAAATTTCCACCGAACAAGCCTTCGGACGGATAAAATTACTGTATGCCTCCGTCCCGTACCGATGGGCAAACTCCACCCTCGGCATGGATCGGAACGCCAATTGATATACGGTCACCGTTCCCCCTCCTTTTTGGGTTGTCTTTTGTTATACTATAGCATAAAAATCCATATAAAACAAGGATTTTCTGAAAACAAAAGCAGATTTATCCAGATTCCTCCGATTTTTCTATAGACAATCGCCCTCATCTCTGCTATACTTATAATGTAAAATTGTTGGTGTCAGTCCAATGATACTGTAAAGGAGGAAAGCTATGATCCATTTACCCATGATGAAAGAGGAAGTCAAGACCCCCGCAAAGGGCGACAGAGTTGCGGCGAACGTCCTTCGTTTCCGTTCTTTCACCGAGAACTACGACAAGACGACCCTGATGGCAAAGGCAATCGCACTGAAGTACACATTTGAAAACGTGGAAACCTATATCCACGAGCATGACCGCATTGCAGGTACACGCAGAGCTTGCTTTATGGAAAACGTCAGCGAGCGTGAACAGAGAAAAGCGGATGACATCTGCGATTCCTACGGTCATCTGAACTTCCATACAAACAACGACCATTTTGCTCCCGGCTACGACCGCTTCCTGAAGGAAGGTGTGACGGGAACCATGGCAAGAATCAAGGCTTCCCTGTTCAACCACAAGAACGATATGGAAAAGGTGGAATACCTCACCGCCATGCAGCTGGCGCTGGAAGGCTTCATCACCTACATCAAGAATTACGCAAAGGCAGCAGAAAAGAAGGCTGCCGAAACCACCATTCCCGAATGCAAGGCGGAGCTTACTCTCCTTGCCAAGGACCTCCGTTTCATTGCGGAAAATCCCCCCGTTACTCTTCGTCAGGCCCTCAACCTTGTGATGCTGGTTCACTTCTCCTTTGAGTTCCAGTACAAGTATGCCATGGCGTTCGGTCGTATGGACCAGTACCTCTACCCCTTCTACCGTCACGATAAGGACGCCGGTCTTATCACGGACGAAGAAGCGGAAGACCTCTTCGGCTGTGCGTTCATCAAGTTAGGCGAATTCTGGACAGGGGACGTATGCAACATTGCCATCGGCGGTGTAAAGCCCGACGGAACCGACGGTATCAACGAGCTTTCCTACATCATTCTCCATGCGGTCGGAAACTGCCACATCCCCGGGCCCAACCTTTCCGCCCGTCTCCACGGCAAAATGGAAGACCGCTTCCTTGACGAATGTCTGCAGGTCATCGGCACGGGGCTTGGTTACCCTGCCCTCATGAACGACGATGTGCATATCCCCGCCCTGCACCGCCACGGCTACTCCATCGAGGATGCAAGAGACTACTGCTTCGTTGGTTGTATCGAAAACTTCATTCAGGGTAAGCAGCCCGCATGGTCCGACAACCGCTTCAACGTGCCTCATATGCTGGAGGGCGTGTTCCACCGCGGACGCTCCATGGTCAGCGAGGACTACTGGGGCCTTGACACGGGAGACGTTGCCGATATCAAGTCCATGGACGAATTTATGAAGGCGTTTGAAGCACAGATCGAGTATTCCGCAGGCGAATACGTCATCAAGTTCAACAACTATAACGGAAAGCTCAACTACCGCAACTATGCGGACCCCTTCATGTCCCTGTTCTGCGACGACTGTATCGACCGCGGTCTCGATATCAACTGCGGCGGTGCGAAGTATTTCTCCGTACACGGTGCCTGCGGAATGGGTATCGGTACGGTTGCCGACTCCCTTGCCGCCATCGAAAAGGCGGTGTTCGTAGACAAAATCTGCACCCTTTCCGAGCTTCGTGATGCTCTTGCCGCTGACTTTAAGGGCTACGAAGAGCTGCAGATTCAGCTGAAAAAGGCGCCCAAGTACGGCAACAACGACGATTTTGTTGACAAGTACGCGGTTTGGTACGTAGAATTCATGGACAAGGCGTTCAAGAAGTACAAGACCCGTGACGGCGGCGTATTCTATACCGCCATCGCCAGCAACACCTCCAACATCCCCGCGGGCAGAGAAACCGGTGCAACCCCCGACGGAA
>JAZQUQ010000013.1:0-1759 GCA_045631365.1 Eubacteriales bacterium
TCTGGACGCCACCGTCCTGGAGATGTACGGTGTTGAGAACTTCACCGACATGATCGCCGACGAGACCGTCTGCACCGAGGATCCCGAGGAGCTGCTGAACTACCTGTCCGAGAACGGCCACCCCGTTCTGGGCATGGAGCCTTTCGATATGTAATCGACGAAGTCGATCCTGTTCGATTTTGATGTAACTCCATAACCCACCGACCCATCCATCCGGATGGGGCGGTTTTTGGCATTGATAAAGCGGCAATAACCCTGGTTCAACCGTGGTTATTACCGCTTTTGCATAAAGTCTCATTCCTTCGACTCAATAGCTTCAACATATTTATCGATAATTTCTAATAGAATCCGAAATTGATGATCGGAAAGATTCCTGCATTTCCCAGAAATAGCCGCATTTCTCCCAGTCGGGAACACGCCAAAGAGGATTTGATCACTTGGTACATGCAAAGCTGTACAAATCCGTTTGATCGTCGATACAGATGCGCCAACCACACCTCGCTCCAAATCAGAGACATATTGCGGGGAAACATCGATTGCTTCCGCAAACAATTCCTGTGTCATTTTCGCACTCTCACGTGCTTTCTTGATCTGTTCTCCAATCTGAATATTAATTTCCTTTTTTGCACGCATTGTTCAGCACCGTCCTTTAGCATTAGTTTAGCTAAAAGTGTGCTTGACAAACACAATGCCTCGCATTTATAATACTAATACTATTACTATTAAGGAGGCATACCCATGAAACAACACAGAATCATATCCCTTCTCCTCTGCGTTACCCTTTTGTGTACCTTCCTGCTAAATGGTTGTAGCTCCGGCGGCACGAATAGTTCCAACGATAAACCGGGCTCCGGCAACTCCGCTCAGCACGGCAACACGAATAATTCTTATGATGAACCGGATTCCGACTACTTCGCTCAGTACGGAGACGACTCGTTCGATACTACTATCGAGGCTCCCGATACTACCGCCCTGGCTGCCGAGCGCAACCGCTCAAGCAATTGGGATGTCACATATACTGACTTCACTCAGGAAGATGCCAATACCCTTATTGGTTATGGCTATGTAGATGCATCCTACAATGATTTCTTTGACCTGAACGGCAATACGACCACCTACTGGGTCTATGACTACGAAGCAAGCGCATGGGTAGTCGAACGGGAATACCAAGACTATTACGGTGTCTTGACCCGTAACATTGAAGGCAACTTCAAAATTCACGACAGCTCCAAATCTCGTATTCAGGTTCGGAACCAGACTGAAACCAGCATGGAAGTTCGCGCCACCAGCACACATGAAGAATGGGCCAAGGTGAACTTGGACACCACAGCTAATACTGTTTCTGGACATCTGCTGGCGAGCGGTCAACTTCTGACAGTTACCTATATAGGTTATCTCGCAGACGGCGAAGAAGTGACCGTCGAATTGAGCGAGTATAACGATCTTCAAATCACCGTCTCCTACCAATACGAAATGTTCGACAGCTGGGGATATTGGGAAACCTTCACCCCTTCTTGACTAACATGCTACGATTCCGCCACCTCTTACGAGGTGGCGGTTTTTTATCACGCAACGCCGTTCGCAGCTCCTATTTTAGCCCGTTTTTATTTTGCATTCTGAATCCCACGTTCTGCATTTTCCGCCCCCCTCTTGCATTTCTTACCATATCCCGTTATAATGATATTATGAGAAATATTGACGAAATGAGGTAATGCACAAATGTCAACTGTTAAAACCGCCCCCGGCGGCAACAAAATGG
>JAZQUQ010000014.1:0-6954 GCA_045631365.1 Eubacteriales bacterium
ACAAAAAGTCCTGTGTACCGTTCCAAAAGAGCCTGTCAAGTATTCCGCAAACGGTAATTGAGCCGATTAAACCATGTAACGTATTGACAAGCGCAACCCGCTTTTTCAGATTGGCAATAACGGAAGCCCTGTGTACATAAAAAACCATAAAATGAATGATTACACTTGTGAGAATCCGAGTGACGATGTCAAACCACTTCCAGAAAACCACATCAATTCCCGTTTTCCGGACCATTTCTGTGATCCATTCAGCGTTAGAACGATTCACCATGGGATGGATGTGTACTGTGTCCTTCACCTGCATGAGAGCCTCGGGATCGTAGCTGAAAAGTTGACTGACCAGAACTTTTGCTCCCTGGTCCATTGCCGAAAGCAAGACAATTAAGCATAAAATTTTCAAAAAACGCTTCATCTGTGCTCCCAAAAAAATTTTTTTTGATGGGTATCTCCCCCGAAGCAGGAGATTATTGTTTGTTCAGTTCAGACAACCTTTGGTTTATTTCCATGATGTCTTTTTTCTTGTTTTTGTCTTCAATGATATAGGCGATTACAGCACTGACTGCCGAAATCAGAATAAGAAAAACGGCATTGACGGCTTTGGGTGCTTTGAGCTTAAACCCAAACAGATTGAAGGTGCATACGGTGACAGATAAACAAATGACAAGGGAGACGATCCGTCTTGTCCATACGTTTTTTGAGAATAGCTGATAATCCATAATGAATTGTTCAATAAACGTAATAATCGGAATGATAGCAGCCATAACTCGAAAGATTAAAAACAAATAAGTCAGATAATGATCTGCATGATCGGGGGACCCGTTTGGAATGGCGGGGAGGACGCTTAGAGCTGTCACGATTACTGAAACATAACCCAAGTTTTTTAAGGTTGATGATACCCATTTTTTGAGAAAAACTTTCATGCGTTACACCCCCAGCTTCTCTTTTATTAATTGCACATAATGACGGGAGATGATGACTTTTTCACCGTTAAAAAGTGTGCCTGTCAAGGTATAATTCTTGCCCGCTTTTACGCTGCGCAGTTTTTTCAGATTTAATATCGTCGTCTTGGAAACCCGTGTAAAGTAGGTGCCATGCAGTTGCTCTTCAAGAATATATAACTTTGCGGAGGTTTTGTAAACCTGATCGCTCGTGTAGATAAAAACCGTTTTATCCACCGATTCAAAATAAAGAATATCGTTGATTGAAAGAAAGCAATGCTCATCTTCCGCCTCACCGATGATTGTTTTTCCCGCTATGCCGATATAGGTGATGATATCCTGTAAGGTTGGGTCTATTTCCCGACAGCATATCAATATTTCGGGTTCTGTATAACGTGGATCTTTATCAATAGAGACCTTCATTTTTCGCTCCTTTTTTGCAATATTATATCATACACGGAAAGGAAAAACAATGTCATAAACCTTAGCTGCATTTTTTTGGTAATCAGTTGCATAATACTCCAACCGGTATAAAAGTTTTTGAAGGGGATTTTAAGGGGGGACTTTTTCCAAAAAGTCCCCCTTTAACATTTTCTTTATCTTCTTCTGTTGTTTGCCTGTGTAAATATTGTAGAATAGTCCCGCTTCCGCAGACGGTCAGTTTTTTCATGTCTGCGCTTCTTTTTGTTACCGTCCGAAGGGAGAGGTGAAAATATTGTAGCGGTAATCGTGTTCTTTCTTTGTTTTGTGGTACTGTTCCACAGCGGCTTCATGTGCGGCGCATTCCTCCGCAGTCATGGTCTCCTTGTCGTGGGGGAGGCAGAACAGCTCAAGGAAGGTGAGGGAGAATTTTGCTTTTTCCAGGCGCTCCCTTTGAACATCGTTTTCCGCCATGGCAAGGGCACGGTCGAAGAAGGCTTTTGCTTCATCTAAATGTTGGCAAAGGTCAGTGAGACCATGATCGGGAAAATCCGTCTGATAGGTACGCTCCACAAAATTTGTCCGATGCTCCTGCGTGATGCCGGGGAGGAGGGGATAGACAAAGATCTTGTCGAGAGCCTCCTTGCAGATACAGCAGCGGTCGGCGGTGAGAGCATACTCCATGTCTATGTAACGGCGGATTTCCTCCCAACCCGCACCGTAGAAGGCGGCGAGGAACTCGTTGATATGTCGGTTATACTCCTCCTCGCTCATGTAAGGGTTCCACAGCAGTTTGCCGATGAGATATCCTCTGAGCTCGGGAAACTGGTTGTCGGAGTTCAGATAGTTAGAGGATTCATAAACATGGCAGGCATGGCAGTCCGCAAAAATACGGGCGTTTTCACGGAGGGAAACCAGATTGGGGAAGGGAGCAATATAGGCTTTCCAGTTGGTCACATAGTCCCAGATGGACATATGGCTGCACATTTTCTGCCAACCGAGGATTTCGGGTGCAATGTCACGGCTGTTGACCTTGCAGTTGGGGTCAAGGAGGGAGTGGCGGAAGCAGGCCTCGTAGGTGCAGTAGCGGATGAGCACATTGTCCCTTGCTTTTGTCAGCTTGGGAGGTTTTGTCGTCTGGTTATAAGCAAAGGTTTCCACCAAAACATGGGGGAACTCCTTCTCCACCGCTTCGGCCACTGCGTTGATAAAGCGGATCATGGAACCGGCATGGGTTCCTTCCTCCTCGTCAACGGCTTTGCATCGGTCGCAGGTACAGTACACGTTGTTGTCGGGCTGGGATATGTCAAGAATGGTAAGCTCAGGGTGCTCCCGAAGCCGTTTCAGTGCATTTTCTGTCACAATGCGGATCACGTCGGGATTGGTGAGGCAGAGCTGACCGGGACCGTCCGAATTGTGGCAGGTGACCCGTTCCCCTTCCCATAGTGCGAAGTATTCGGGATGCTCATCGAAATAGATATCGCCGGGGCAGAATTCGTGGAAATTGTGGCAGGGGATACCGTGGCAGGCAAATCCGCCGTGTGCCGCAATTTCTTCCTCGGTGTTGCTGTAGAGGTTGATTCGTCCGTGAGTGGAGCAGTCAATATCCTGATGCATATCCTTGATAGAGCAGCGACGCACCTCGAAAACGGGATTGTCCACGGTGTCGATGCCGCAGGGAATGTTGCATTCGCTTTCCGTGGGGATGATTTCGCAGCTTTTTGTGAAAAAGCGGTAGTCGAGGTACTTCTCCGCAAAATCGTATGCGGCGTACAGCGTACCTCTCGGAATGTTGCCGTCGAGATAGACGTTTTTGTCATCGGTGGTCGTACGGAAGCCGTCCCATTTTACTTTATCACAGGCTTCACGGGTTCCGATGCAGATCCCGTATTCCGCTGTGTCAGCAATGGGTAAAGTTACACCGCAGGAGGATGCGATCACTCTCTGCAGGAACCGGGCGGCTGTTTTTTCCGCAGGTTCGGGATTTGTTTTGGTAACGATGGTGTATTCGGCAATGTTTCTGCCGCAGACGGTCAGTTTTCTCATGAGCATACCTCCGTGAACTTGTTGAAGTTGATGGTATTTGGTGGGGTTCTTTAAGGGGATTATAGCATATCTGACGGAGGAATGCAAGATTTTTTCTTATTTCTTTGTGTCAATTATCTGTTGAAAATATCGAATAATATGATATAATAGTATTCAGAATGAAAAAAGATGGGAGAACGCCATGACCACACGAAACATCGGAATCCTTGCTCACGTCGACTCGGGTAAGACCACCCTCACCGAGCAGCTTTTGTTCCTTACGGGGGCTGTCCGTTCTGCGGGGAGCGTGGACGAGGGAACCACCCGCACCGACTCTCTTTCCGTGGAGCGGAAACGGGGGATTTCCGTCCGCACTGCCACCGCTTCCGTGGAGTGGAAGGGGAATCGGATCAACATCATCGACACCCCCGGCCACGTGGATTTTGCGGGGGAGGTGGAGCGATGCCTTGCCGCTTTGGATTTCGCCGTGGTGGTGGTCTCCGCGGTGGAAGGGGTTCGCGCCCACACAGAGAACATCATCCGCGCCTTGGATGAGTACGGGCTGCCCCGCATGGTGTTCGTCAACAAGATCGATCGTGCCGGTGCGGACGTGACAAGGGTTCTCGGGGAACTTGCCAAGCTGCCAGCCAAAGGGAAGACCAACGTGTATATGCCCGTCAGCTCCGTGATGAACTGCGGTGAGCCGAACGGGACGGTCACTCTGCTTGGCGAAGAGGAGCTTTCGGCAGCTGCAACGGAGGCGTTGGCGGAGCTTTACGAAGAAGCGGAGGAAGCCTTCCTCAACGACACGGTTTTATCCTCTCCCCGCGCCGAGGCTCTCATGAAAGAGGCCATTGCCGAAGGAACGCTGACCCCCGTCCTTGCGGGAAGTGCAAAATTCGGGGTGGGCGTGGAGAACCTTGCGGACTTCATGATCCGTTATATGCCCGATTCCACCCGCATGGAAAAGGCGGAGCAGTCGGGGGTGATTTTCAAGATTGAGCATGATAAAATTATGGGGAAGGTTGCCCACGTCCGTATGTTCGGCGGAAAGATTAAGAACCGTGACGCCGTGACCATCCTTGATCCCGCAGTAACACCGGCTGCCGAAGCAGAGGACGATGCGGTTTCCGCTGAGGGGGAGAGAAAGCCCGATGTGGAGAAGGTTTCCCAAATCCGCAAGTTTACGGGAGGGAAGTACACCGACGCGGGTGAAGTGGAGGCGGGGGATATTGCCGCACTTTGCGGTCTTTCCTCCGCGAAAACGGGGCGGTTTGTCGGCTCCGTTTCCAACGTGGGCAGTTATCGGCTGACCCACCCTTTCCTCCGTGTGATGGTGACACCAAAAAGCGGGGCGGCAGAGGAGATTTCAAAATTGGCGGCGGCTTTGGCGGAGCTGTCCGACGAGGAGCCGTACCTCGATTCCAAGTGGGAGAACGGGCAGAAGGAGATCACCATCAATCTGACGGGCGGTGTCCAGCTGGAGATCATCGATTCTCTCCTTATGGAACGGTACAACCTTTCGGCGAATTTCTCGCCCCCTTCCGTGATCTACAAGGAAACGCCCACCCGCGCGGGGGATGCCTATGCGGATTACACCATGCCGAAGCCGTGCTGGGCGGTTGTTCACTTCAAATTTGAGCCCATGCCGCGGGGCTACGGCGTGTCCTATCACGGGAAATTGCCCAACAATCAATGCTTCTATAAGTATCAGTCCCACATCCGAAAGTCTTTCAATTCCTGTTTGGAGCAGGGACTGCACGGGTGGGAAGTGACGGATTTCAAATGTACCCTCATCGGCGGTGAACACCATACCATCCACACCCATCCGCTGGATTTCTTCGTTTGTACCCCCATGGCGTTTATGAACGGACTGGCAAACTGCGGCTCCACCCTGTTGGAACCCTTGCTCCTCCTTCGGATCAGTACCCCCGCGGAGCTTGTGGGAAAGGTGATCACGGAGATTGTCCGCATGGATGGGGAATACGAGCCTCCCTTGACCTTCGGGGATACTGCGGTTCTTGAAGCCATCGTACCCGTGGCGAAAAGTATGGATTTCCCCGTGAAGCTGGCGTCCATGTCAGGCGGAAAGGCCATCTCTACCCCCACCTTCTACGGCTACCGAGAATGCAGACCGGGAGAAGGGGCAGACAGCCCGAGAAGGGGCGTGAATCCTTTGGACCGATCCAAGTGGATTCTCTGGGCAAGAGGGGCGTATACGCTTTCTATGGAATAAAAGGGGGAAGGTGAAGAATATGCAAGGATTAAATTTAATTGTCGTGTATTCCAACGATCTGCGCTCAGTTTTGCTGTGCAGAAGGCGGAAGAACCCGTATAAGGGGCTGTCCAATTTTGTGGGCGGACACATTGAAGAAGGCGAGAGCGGAGAAGCGGCGGCATACCGCGAGCTGTTCGAGGAAACCGCTATCCAACGTGACGATATTTTTCTGAATCACGTCATGGACTTTTCCTACCCCTTGGAGGGATGTTATATTGAGGTATGGTTTGGGGTCTACCACGGCACCGAGCCTGTCCGCGGAGAGGAAAACGAGCTGTATTGGTCTTCCCTTGACCGAAATTTCTTCGACATGACGGAATTTGCGGGGGAAGGGAACATGGGTCATATTCTCGAAATCATCCGATACCATTGGAAACAGCTGAAAAAGTAAAAAAATTACGGAAAAACGAGGGAAGATTTGCCGAAACTATTGCATTGAACGGTGAATCTATGATATAATACTTTATTATATACATTATTATGTAAATTTTTCGAGGTGATATAAAATGGAACTGACATCTGTTAGAACCCTGTTCCGCGAAAGAGACACCGTTGACGCAGCGCACGTTACGGTTGGCGGCTGGGTAAGAAGCATCCGCGACTCCAGAACTTTCGGTTTTATCGTTCTTGCTGACGGTACTTATTTTGAACCCGTGCAGATCGTTTACGACGATACACTTCCCAATTTTGCGGAAATCTCCAAGTACAACGTAGGCTCTGCCATCATCGTTGAGGGTAAGATTGTGGAAACCCCCGATGCAAAGCAGCCTTTTGAAATTCATGCTTCCTCCGTTACTCTCGAGGGTGCGTCCACTCCCGATTATCCTCTGCAGAAGAAGCGTCACACCATCGAATTCCTCCGCACCATTTCCCACCTCCGTCCCAGAACTAACCTGTTCCAGGCGGTGTTCAGAGTGCGTTCTCTTGCGGCTTATGCCATTCATAAGTTCTTCCAGGAGAGATACTTTGTTTACGTTCACACTCCCATTATCACAGGCAGTGACTGCGAGGGGGCGGGCGAAATGTTCCGCGTAACCACCATGGATATGGACAATCTGCCCCGTACCGAGGACGGTGCTGTAAACTTCGCTGAGGACTTCTTCGGCAAGAGCGCAAATCTGACGGTATCCGGTCAGCTCAACGGTGAGACTTACGCCATGGCGTTCAAGAACATCTACACCTTTGGTCCCACCTTCCGTGCGGAAAACTCCAACACCACCCGTCATGCGGCTGAGTTCTGGATGATCGAGCCTGAGATTGCTTTTGCCGATCTGCAGGACGACATGAAGCTGG
>JAZQUQ010000015.1:0-1624 GCA_045631365.1 Eubacteriales bacterium
CCTCCTCCAAAACAACGCCTTCCGGAAGATTGGTCACAAAGGAGTCACGGTAAACGTTCCCTAAAAAAGTAACGTACAAAACAAGAAGAATGGCAGGTGTGATCAAGGAGGTAAAGAACATCCCCTTATCCTTGAAAAACAGCTTGCAGTTGCGGTAAATCAGTGTGCGTACCGTGGTCATGACAACTCACCTCCCAAACCTTTCTTCCCGGTCGCGTTTAAAAATACGTCGTGCATTTTTCCCTTGACAACTTCAAAATCATTAAACAGCTCCGGGTGTTCCAAGAGCATATCTTTCACTTGGGAAACATCCGAGAGTATTACGCGGAAGTGGTCTCCGACCCGCTCGTACTTTTCCCCCAGGCGACGTACCGCTTCCTCGGAAACACCGTAAAGGGTTAGGGAGTCAAAGGCAAAACGATTTTTCAGCTCCAAGGGCGTGCCTTCCGCAATGATGGAGCCTTTATCGATGATCACTACGTGATCCGCATCGGCCGCCTCCTCCATATAGTGGGTGGTCAAAAACACGGTGGTTTTGTTGTCTCTGCGCAACGACGAAATAACGTTCCAGATGGTTTGTCTCGTCTGAGGATCAAGGCCTGTGGTAGGCTCGTCCAAAATAAGAATTTTCGGTTTGTGTAAAAGCGCTCTGGCAATATCGATCCGCCGTCTTTGCCCGCCGGAAAGCTTGCCCACAGGGCGTTTCAGTAACGGTGCAAGCTCTAACAGCTCCTGCAGCTCCCGTAATCTGCTCTTGAATGCATTTCCGGAGATCCCGTAAAGCGCCGCTCTGCTTTTCAGATTGTCGAAAACAGATAAAGTGGAGTCCAACAAAGAATTCTGGAACACCACGCCGATTTGTTCCTTCACCGCGGAAGCCTCATCGGCAACGTCGTGTCCGCAGACCAAGACCTGCCCTGCATCCATTTGAAGCAATCCGCAAAGAATGGAGATGGTAGTACTCTTTCCGGCACCGTTTACCCCCAAAAAGGCAAACAATTCTCCCTCTTTAACGGAAAATGACAAATTGTTGACTGCCTTGATCTCTCCAAAACTTTTGCAAAGACCGTTTATTATGATCGATTTTTCCGCCATACGACAGATCCTTTCAAAGAATACTTACAAATTTTATATCACATCTCGCAATATTTGTCAATCTATTTTCATCTTTTATCCGCACGCTTTGATTGACAACCGATGTTGAGTGTGGTATCATAATTTCAGAAAAACTGTTCAGGAGGAATGTGCATGACAAGAGAAGAAATCGCTTCCGTTGTAGCCTCCCAAAGGGCTTTCTTTGAAACCGGCGAAACGCTGTCTGTGAAATACAGAATATCCGCACTGAGAAAACTGAAAGAAGTCATCGAAACCAATCAAGATCGCCTCAACGACGCCCTGGGAAAGGATCTTGGAAAATCCAAGTTCGAGGGATATATGTGTGAGATCGGCATGGCACTTTCCGAGATCTCTCACATGTTGAAGCATATTCGTTCCTACGCACG
Source organism: Eubacteriales bacterium (assembly GCA_045631365.1). GTDB lineage: Bacteria > Bacillota > Clostridia > Oscillospirales > CAG-272 > UMGS1696. The sequence continues at coordinate 1,503 of JAZQUQ010000015.1, forward strand.
CGCAAAGCGTGTCCGCACCCCGATGGCGCAGTTTCCGTCCCACAGCTTTCAGGTGCCCTCCCCCTACGGCGTCACACTTATCATGAGCCCTTGGAACTATCCCTTTCTCTTAACCGTCGGCC
>JAZQUQ010000016.1:0-2650 GCA_045631365.1 Eubacteriales bacterium
GGGTTCTGCCGAGCCTGCGGGTTCTGTCGAGCCTGCGGGTTCTGTCGACTCTGCGGATTCTGCCGACTCTGCGGATTCTGCCGATTTTGAGGGTTCTGCGGATTCTGTCGAGCATTGCTCCGTGTCCCCCTCGAATCCCCATAGGGATTTCTGCGGGGATCGTTTCCGTTCAAGCCGCCACCCCCTTATTTGGATTCCACAATCATGAAAAACGGACTTTCGGGAGAATTCAGCAAACGGAACTGAGAGATGCTGTAGGAAAAACGGGAGATTCCCGCAAAATACTTGGTCAGCTCCGCCCCCTCCATCTCGCCTTCCTCGTGTCCGGGATAAACCGCTACCAGAAGGATGCCGTTTTTGTCAAGAAGAGACATGGCAGCCTCCACCGCAGGAAGGGTCGTCTCACGCATGGTAGTCACGTTCTTGTTTCCGTTCCCGGGGAGATACCCAAGATTGAACATCCCTGCCTTGAAGGGAGTCTTCACAAACTCCTTCACTCTGTGGTGGGATGCACAGATCAGCCGCCAGTTGTCGGGACAGCCGTTGTCGCGGAGATTTCGCTCTGTGGAATGAAGAGCGGCAGGCTGAATATCAAACGCCGTCACGTGTCCCGACGCCCCCACGGTTTTCGAGAGAAATACGGTATCATAACCGTTTCCCATAGTGAAATCCACCGCGCTGTCCCCCTCGCCGAGATGGGACAGAATAAAATATTTCTGCATTGACAGTAAATCTACCATTCTCTGCTCCTTTGTTTAAAAAATGACATGGGGAACCTTTTAAGGAAAGGTTCCCCAAACCCCTCCAAACCTTTTTAAACATATCTCTTTATAAAGACAGCTTGGTTCAAAGGGGCATTTCTGTGCAAATACTTACTTTCTGGATTCCTCGAGAGCCATGTCGTATGCCTTCATGTTCACTTCCAGCGCCTTTGCGGGAACGCAGGATGCAACCGCATTGCGGAGGATTTCGTGGTCAAAGCCCAGCACGTCCGCTGCAAGACCGATCAGCGCTACGTTGGAAGCACGTTCGCTTCCCGCACGGCGTGCAATCTCGGGTGCATCGAACGCACGGAGGTCTACGCCCATACCGGTCATGTCTTCAATCAGCTCATCGGGATATTCCATGGCACCGGTTACAACGGGCATGGGGTTGATCTGCTGCGTGGATGTAACGATGGTACCGCCAAGCTTCAGGTTGGGAAGCCATCTTGCCGCCTCCAGAAGCTCAAAGCTGAGGATCACGTCCGCCTGACCCTTGGTGATCACGGGAGAATACACCGCTTCACCGTATCTTACATAGGTAACAACGGAACCGCCGCGCTGGGACATTCCGTGAACCTCAGAAACCTTAACGTCGTAGCCGGCATCCATGGCAGCCTTACCCAGAATCTTGCTGGCAAGAAGAGAACCCTGTCCGCCCACACCGACAATCATAATATTCTTAATCATATCTATACCTCTATCTGCAATAACCTTGCAAATCCTATATTTTGTAATAGCCTAAAAGTTTTTGGAGGGGGTTTGGGGGTCCCTTTTCTCAAAAAGGGTCCCCCAATAATCGTCCCCCGTTAAATCGCGCCCAGCTTGCACATCTGGCTGCAGAGTCCGCAGCCCACGCAGGTGGAGCCGTCGATCTTTGCCTTCTTGTCGGCGGTAATGGAGATGCAGGGGCAGCCGATCTTCATGCAGGCACGACAGCCGATGCACTTTGCTTCATCCACAACGAGTGCGGGATTCCGCTTTACGCCCTTCAGGAGTGCGCAGGGACGACGCATAATGATCACGGAAGCACAGGGAGCTGCGGTTTCTTCCTTCAGTACCTTTTCCACTTCTACAAGGTCAGCGGGGTCTGCCACACGGATGTGCTCAGGAGCAATACCGAGAGCTTCGCAGATCTTTTCAAGAGAGAGATTGGGTGCGGGATTTCCCTTCAGAGTCTTACCGGTGAGGGGGTTCTCCTGGTGTCCTGTCATACCGGTAATGCTGTTGTCAAGGATAATGGTCGTGGTGTTGCCGCCGTTGTAAACCACGTTTGCAAGACCGGTCATACCGGAATGCATAAAGGTAGAGTCACCGATGACGGAAACGTACTTGTCTTCTTCACCGCGAACCTTTACGGTACCGTGGAGGGCGGAAATGGAAGCACCCATGCAGAATACGGTATCAATAGCGTTCAGAGGAGCAACCGCACCGAGAGTGTAGCAGCCGATGTCACCGGAAACACGGAGCTTCAGCTTGGAAATGGTATAGAACACACCTCTGTGGGGGCATCCGGGGCAAAGCACGGGAGGTCTCATGGGCAGCTCCGCGCCAACCTGCATATAGTCCGCCTCTTCGCCGAGGAGCTTTTCACGGAGAACCTCTTCGGAGTATTCGCCGCAGAGAGGAAGCACATTCTTACCGATTACGTCAATACCCATGGTCTTGCAGAAGTCTTCGATAACGGGATCCAGCTCTTCGATTACGATTACGGTGTCGTGAGCCGCCGCGAAATCACGGATCAGACCTGCGGGCAGGGGATTGAGAAGACCCAGCTTCAGGTAAGACGCATTGTCGCCGTAAACTTCCTTGGCATAGTTGTAGCAGTTGCCGGCTGTGATGATACCGATACCGCTTGTACCCTTCTCAACGGTGTTGAGGGGTGTAGT
>JAZQUQ010000017.1:0-2585 GCA_045631365.1 Eubacteriales bacterium
CTCCCACCAAAGAACCGCGGGATTTGAAAATACGTTCTACAGGCTGGACAAGAATCCCCTCGGATGGACGGGAATTTACTTCGTATACGATGCAGAAGCCGATGCAATGAACGCGGTTTTCTCCAACGGCATATCCCAGCAATCCATCCAAGCGGGAAACGGATACCATGCGGAAAGCAAGGTGTACGCAAAAAAACTGAAACCCAAGCTCCCTGTGCAGATGTCCACCCCTGATGTGGAACTCTGCCACATGATGAGCTCCTATACGGCGGAGGACGGAAAAATCACCTTCCGTATCCACTTCCGCAGCACCCCCAACCGAATTGTGATGGCTTTCATCGCAGAGGGGGACAAACTTACCGTTGATCTGACCAACGACGGTCTTTACGACGAGGACTGCAAGGTCCTCATCGGTCACCGCATGACCTGATCGACCCAAACTACGCTACCCAAAATTTTTTATATAAAGAGGTAAATTATCATGGCAAAGTACATCCTTTTTGACGGCACCAATACCGACATGTGGAGAACCCGCGAGGGTAACCCCATCAACTGGAAGATCAACGAAGACGACAGCATGACTGTTGTTTCCGAAGATATCGTTTCCACCGTTAAGTTCGGCGACGCTCACATCCACGTTGAGTGGAAAGAACCCGATATGCCCGACTGCACCGGCCAGGCAAAGGGTAACAGCGGCGTTTATATCCACGGCTGCTACGAACTCCAGGTTCTTGACTCCTACGGCGTAGAAAATCCCAAGTCCAACGACTGCGGCGGTATCTACTGCATGTACGCTCCCCGCGTAAACGCTTGCAAGCCCGCTCTCGAATGGCAGACCTACGACATCTATCTCCGTGCTCCCCGTTACAACGAAAAGGGCGAAATGACTGAATGCGCAAGAGCTACCATCATCCAGAACGGCATCTGCGTTCAGAACAACATTATGCTCCACCAGGCTACTCCCGGCGGTATTACAGAAGGTCCCGTTAAGGAAGGTCCTCTGATGCTTCAGGACCACACCAACCCTGTATCCTTCCGCAACGTTTGGGTAGAAACTCTGTAATTTTTCCGACAAAGGAACTTTAAGCCATGTGATTTTCCGTCACATGGCTTATTTTTATCGGATGCAAAAAAGCATTTATCGTCCAATTTCATGTTAATTCATTGGCTGATACACAAATAATGACAACAATCCATACATTTCCCCAAAAAGTGTTGACAGAGGTCAAAAAAGGTGATAAAATTATATTTCGCGGGATATCGTCTGATTTGACGAAACACAAATTCTTACGATACACCAAATCTTTTCTATTAAAGGGGTAATTATCATGGCAAAGTACATCCTTTTCGACGGAACAAACACCGATATGTGGAAAACCGACCAAGGCAAGCCCATCGACTGGAAGATCAATGAAGACGGCAGCATGACTGTTCGCAACGACGGTATCACCGGTCAGGATATCATTTCCACCATCAAGTACGGTGATGCACACATCCACGTTGAGTGGAAGGAACCCGATATGCCCGACTGCACCGGTCAGGCAAAGGGCAACAGCGGCGTTTACATCCACGGCTGCTACGAGCTTCAGGTTCTCGATTCCTACGGCATCGAAAATCCCAAATCCAATGACTGCGGTGGTATCTACTGCCAGTACTCCCCCCGCGTAAATGCCTGCAAGCCTGCTCTCGAATGGCAGACCTACGACATTTACTTCCGCGCCCCCAGATTCAACGAAAAGGGCGAAAGAACAGAGTGTGCAAGAGCCACCATCATCCAGAACGGTATCTGTGTTCAAAACAACATTCTCCTCCATCAGCCCACTCCCGGCGGTGCAACAGATTACGCTGTTGCTGAAGGTCCCCTGCTCCTCCAGGACCACGGTGACCCTGTAACCTACCGCAACATCTGGATCGAAACTCTGTAAGTTTTCACCAAAAACTCTTCATAAGCCATGTGATTTCATCGTCACATGGCTTATTTTTGTTAAAAGTTTACAGTATATTTACAATTTAATTTTCTGTAAACTTTCTGCGATGATTTGTAAACATTCATAAAATGCTCTTGATTCGCCAAAAAAGTGTTGACACAGGCAAAAAAAGGTGATAAAATTGTATACTGATATAAAATCGCCTTAATGGCGACAAAAGCAACTCATGCAGCCCCGCTCCGGCAAATATCCTTTATAATATATAGAGAGCGGCGCACAAGTAGCACAAGTAAAAGAATGGAGTGATAGCTCAATGGTCAAACCCCAAAAGGTAGGAAAGAACATAAGAATGAGTTTCTCCAAAATCGACGAAGCTCTTGAAATGCCGAACCTCATTGAGGTTCAGAAAGAGTCGTTCGATTGGTTCCTGAAGAAGGGACTGATGGAGGTTCTCGAAGATGTCTCCCCCATAACAGACTATTCCGGCAATCTTTTTATAGACTTTGTCGGCTATTCGCTGGATTCCAAGCCCAAGTATCCGATTGAAGAATGTAAGGACCGTGACGTGAACTACGCAGCTCCCCTGAGAGTTGAAGTTCGTCTGTCCAACAAGCTGACCGGTGAGGTTAAGCAGTCCGAAATCTTCATGGGTGATTT
>JAZQUQ010000018.1:0-4534 GCA_045631365.1 Eubacteriales bacterium
AAAAAGCACTTGCTGCCACCGCCATTACCGGTGCGGCATTGACCGCTGCAAGTGCCTACTTCTATAAAGTCGCCATACTGAAAGAGAAGAAATACAACAACGTGTGGACGTCGGAAACAAGACCCCTGCCCTATTATAAGCTCCGTGACTGCGACAAGGAAAAGGTGCAGAAGGGGATCGATTTCATCTTCGAGAGCAATCCCGAGGATGTGTACATCCGCTCCCACGACGGGCTCCGTTTGGCGGGACACTACATTGCCCACCCCAACCCAAACGGAATTTTCATTATGGTACACGGCTACCGATCCAGTCCCACCAACGATTTCTCGGGGGCTGTAATCCCTATTTACAACATGGGTTTCTCCCTCCTGCTCATTGACCAGCGAGCCCACGGGAACAGCGAAGGAAACAAGATCAGCTTCGGGGTCAACGAAAGCCGCGACCTTGTCCGCTGGTGCCGCTATGCAAAAAAACGGTTCCCCCACCTTCCCGCAGTTCTGGACGGTGTGTCCATGGGAGCCTCCACCATTATGATGGCATCGGGTCTGGATCTCCCCGACAATGTGAAAGCCATGATCTGCGACTGCGGCTACACCTCCCCTGCGGAGATCTGCAAGGTGGTTCTGAAGCGGTGGTACAAGCTGCCCCCCTTCCCCCTGTTCTACACCGCAGACCTTTTCATCAGAAAATTCGGAGGCTTTTCTCTGTACGGTGCCGACTCCCGAGAAGCGCTCGGCAGAAACAAGCGCCCCGTCCTCATCGCCCACGGCACGGGAGATGATTTCGTTCCGTACCATATGGCGGAAGAAAACCTTGCCGCCTGCACCGACTGCGATGCGGAGCTGTTTACCGTAAACGGCGCGGAACACGGCATGTGCTACGTCATCGACCCCGACGGATACACGGAAAAAATGAAAGCGCTGTTCCGTAAAGCGGGAATCCCCTACACAGAAACCAATGCGAACCCCGAGGAATGATTCCTCCATCCATAAACTTACAAATTATTTTTTGACATACAGAAAGGAAACAACACTATGTCACGCTGGAGCATCAAAACACCCAAGAAAGCCATTGAATGGACCCTGAAACCGGGCGACTTCCACGCCGAAGACATCGAAATGGCAGGCTTCTATGTATCCGATACCGTAAAGTACGGTGTGGATGAAGAAAACGGATTCTTCCTCATGCATCATCCCGTATTCCCCACCCTCAGAAAACACAACAACAACACCCACGGCTCTTATCAGCTTGATATTACGCCCGAATTCATGCCCGCAATCCTTGTAAACGGCAAGGAAATCAAAGAAGAGCTCCGCAAGGTTACCCTTGACGGTACTCTGAAGCTGAACACCGAAGCAGAGGGTCTGAAGATCACCCACCACTGCTTCCCTTCCACCGAACTGAGAGCAACTTATGAGCTTGTTACCATCGAAAACGCATCGGGCAAGACCGTGGAGCTCAGCTTCACCACCCCCGACGAGGTTTATGTCCACGAAGAGCTTGGCTGCAAGGGTATCTGCATTACCGAAGTATTCCACGATGCGGAAGAAGTAACTCTGGAGGACGGCGAAACCTACATTTACGGCATTGCCATCGCCGGTCGTCTTGCAAACGAAGAGCCCGAGTTCGACGACCCCAAGACCGAGCTTGACAACCGTTACAAAAACATCGTCCGCCTCACCGATCCCATGAAGATCGACACAGGCAACGACCTTCTCGACACCATGTTCACCTTCGCAAAGATCCGCGGCGGCGAATCCGTCTTCGACACCATGACAGGTCTGATGCACGGCCCCGGAGGATACTCCTACTACGCGGCTACATGGTGCAATGACCAGGTGGAATATGCAGGTCCCTACTTCGCATACACAGGAGACGAAGACCTGATCGAAGCCAGCTACAACGCATACAAGATGTACACCCCCTTCATGAGCAAGGCGTACAACGCCATCCCCTCCTCCGTGATTGCGGAAGGTATGAGCTTCTGGAACGGTGCGGGCGACCGCGGTGACGCCGCCATGTATCTCTACGGATGCAGCCAGTTTGCTCTGACCTGCGGCGACTACGAAATGGCGGAAGACCTTCTCCCCGGCATCCGCTGGTGTGCGGAATACTGCAACCGTCAGAAGAACGAGTTCGGTGTCATCAAGTCCAAGTCCGATGAGCTGGAAGGCCGTTTCCCCTCCGGACAGGCAAACCTCTGCACCAACACCCTGACCTACTCCGGTCTCCTGGGTGCGGCGGCTCTGGAAGACGAAATCGGCGACAGCGAGCTTGCGGACCTCTACCGCACCCGTGCCGCTGAGCTGAAGGAAGCCATCGACAAGTATTTTGCCCGTGAAATCCACGGCATGGACACCTACGGCTACTACGAAGACTGCGAAGTCCTCCGTTCTTGGATCTGTATGCCCCTTTGCGTCGGCATTTACGAAAGAGCCAAGGGCACAGTAGATGCTCTCTGCTCCGAATATCTGATGACACCCGAAGGACTCCTTACCGCAGAGGGATGCCCCACCATCTGGGACCGTTCCACTCTCTACGGACTCCGCGGCATCTTCGCATCCGGCTACACCGAAAAGGCGGCAGAGCTTCTGCTGAACTACTGCGGACAGCGTCTCCTCGGCGAACGCGTGCCCTATGCGGTGGAAGCATATCCCGAAGGAGGCAAGCGTCACCTCTCCGGCGAATCCACCCTGTTCTGCAAGGTTATCACCGAAGGTATGCTGGCGATGATCCCCACAGGACTGAACTCCTTCACCCTCAAGCCCAGCCTCCCCTCCGTCCTCGACCACCTGTACCTGACCAACATCAAGGCATACGGTGCCGTGTTCGACGTGCTTCTCGATAAGGAAGGCTTCAAGGTTGTCCGTGCAAACGGCGAAGTTGTGGCAACAGGCACCTACGGCGAAACAATTGAAGTATTCTTCTGATAATACGACCTTTTCATGGGGGGAACTTTTCGCAAAAAGTTTCCCCCATACCCCCTTCAAAAATCTTTATACGGATTACGATTTACTTTATCCACAGGATATCTGTGTGAATACAATTCAAAAAGGATTCAACGAAGTTATGGATAAAATTTATCTTGACTACACCCTTGACGTCATGAAACGTCTTCTTGCCTGCGACAGCCCCACAGGATTCACCCGTCAGGCGGCGGAATTCTGCATAAACGAGTTCCGCGCCCTCGGTTATGAGCCGAAGATGACGGTCAAGGGTGGTGTGTTCTGCGATCTCGGCGGCGGGGATTCCGAAAACGGTCTTCTCCTCTCCGCCCACATTGACACCCTCGGTGCTATGGTTCATTCCGTGAAATCCAATGGCAGACTGAAGATGGTAGGCGTTGGTCTGAACGCCAATAACATCGAAACGGAGACCGTCCGTGTTTATGCAAGAGACGGAAAGGCTTATTCTGGAACGGTTCAGCTGAACAACGCCTCCGTCCACGTGAACAAGGAGTATTCCACCGCCGCCCGCACCTTCGACAGCATGGAAGTTCTCCTGGACTGCGACGTTTCTTCTGCGGAAGACGTAAAGGCGCTGGGCATCGGGACGGGCTGTTTTATCTGTGCCGATCCCCGCACGGTGGTGACGGAATCGGGCTACATCAAGAGCCGCTATCTGGACGACAAGCTGTCCGCTGCCATCATCCTCGGCTTGGCGAAATACCTGAAGGATGTAGGAATCACCCCCGCGAGACGGATTTACGCCCACTTCACCGTATATGAGGAAATCGGACACGGTGCAGCCGGCATGATGCCTCAGGGTGTGACGGAAATTCTCGGCATCGACATGGGCTGCGTGGGTGAAGGAATCACCTGCACGGAAAAGGAAGTTTCCATCTGTGCCAAGGACGGAAGCGGCCCCTACAACTACGACATGGTGAACAAGCTGATCACCCTCGCCGAGAAAAACAGCCTTGGCTATGCCGTAGATATCTACCCCTACTACAGCTCCGACTGCTCCGTTGCCGTCCGAATCTACGACGTGCGCCACGCCCTCATCGGACCCGGTGTCTACGCCTCCCACGGCTACGAACGAAGCCACGTCGACGGCGTCACCAACACATTTGAACTGACGAAGGCGTACGTTTTGGCTTAATTTTTGGGGAAGGAAAACTTTTTGAGAAAAGTTTTCCTTCCCCAAGCCCCTACCTTTCAAAAACTTTTCATATGAAACAATAAACTATCTTCTATCGAGGAATCATTTACGTATGGATATATCATACATCTTAAAATCCCTTGAGAACTGTCCTTGCGGGAAGAAGCACACGGTCAACATCAAGGCGGTGGAGATCGGGCGGGGGTTGAAGGCGAGGGTCGCCGAAATCCTTCGAACAAATGGTTTCCCCACCAAAATTCTTGTAGTTGCCGACCGCAATACCCTTTCTGCGGCAGACGGAATTCTTGAAATCCTCGCCGCGGGTGGGTTTGACTGCAGGCTGAAGCTTTACGACAATCTCCGTGAGGCGAACATCAACGAAGTTCATGCGGTGGAAGCGGAATGTGCGGATCTTGACGGAATTCTTTCCGTG
>JAZQUQ010000019.1:0-5107 GCA_045631365.1 Eubacteriales bacterium
CTTGTGGAAGATTACGTCATTGAAGACCTCCGTGCCGCAGGATTCCGCAACGTAACCTCTACCTTGGTAGCGGAAGCGGTATGGGCGGAGAACAGCTACGATCTCGTCCCCATCGCGGGCGACACCCAACGATACTGCATCATCAGTGCAGTTAAATAACCGCGGTTAAATAATCCCCGAACACAGAAAAAGACAGAGGATCTTTCCGAAGAAGAATCCTCTGTCTCTTATTTTACCGTTATTCTTTGTTGAACAGACTCCACAGCAGATATTCTGCATCGTGAACGTCCGTGATTCCGTCGCCGTTGAAATCGCAGTCGGAAACCGACACGGGATACTGGGACGGATTCTCAACGAAGCACTTGAGATACGCCGCATCGACCGCATTAACGATTCCGTCGCCGTTCACGTCCATGCTGTACACTCCGAAGGAAGAGGACTTGTAGGTGATGCCGTTGGGGTCCGTCCACGTTCCGGCTGCCCAACCATTCCGTCCCTCATTGAACTTGATTTCAATCTGCTCCTCAATGTATCCGAAAACATCCAATCCCCATTTTGAAGGAACGTCTCCGGTGAAATAAACCGTTTTCAATCCAAAGCATGCGTAAAATGCCCTTGTCCCCATGTTTTCTACGTTCTTGGGAATGGTAATCTCCTCAAAATAGTTGCAGTTAAAGAATGCCTGGTCTCCGATGAACTTGAGCGAAGTGGGGAAAACAATTTCCATAAAGCTCGAATACATAAACGCTTCGGCACCGATGGAAACAACCCCTTCCGGGATCACAACCGCTGCAAAAAGGGGACATTCGAAAAATGCACCGGCACCGATGGAAGTAACCGGAACCCCGTTGATCTCGGATGGGATGAACACATCCACCGTTCCGTATTCTTCATAGGAAAAGGCAACCAAAGCGGCCTCACCGTCGTCCAGCAAGAAGGTAAATCCATTCTCTGTCACCAAGCCGCTGACACCGTTTACAAGGTCTACCGTTTTTTTCTCCGCATTTCCCGCAGCATCCACCTCATAATACGCAAGGGTATCCTGCTTCAGCCAGAAATTCTGGATATAATCGGCGGAGACGGCTGCGGTACGTACAATCTCACCGTTTTTGTTCAGTTCATATACCCTGTTGTCCGTACTTGCGTAGAAATATCCGTCAAAGAAGAACATATAATTGAAGGAACAGTCCAAAGGAAGTTCGGTTCTGTCCGTTCCGTCGAGGTTGGATTTCACCATGATATTGGTACCCCAAATATCGGACAGGTAGTAATACCAACCGTCCACGTAGCTCATCATACCGATATCGCCCTCCGTGCCGTCTGTATACATGGGACGGAAGCTCCAGCCGTCAAAGGCATTGCTGACCGAGGCGGTGGGTGCCGCAGTCTGTGTCATCATCGTTACCCAGCCGAAGTGGTTAAGCTCATTTTTGAATTCCTCGTCGCTGCGGAGGAAGTATTCATGGGACACAAATCCGCCGCGGCAGAAATCCACTTCATTTACATTGGTAGGGTCATCCCACGTAGCGTCCACATGATACCAGTTTCCGTCGATCTTTACCATGTTCCACGCGTGATTCATGGGGTCGGAAGAAACAACCACGGATTCAACGCCCACCTCCTGCAGCAGGAAGGAGTACGCAAGGGCATATCCCTGACAAACCGCATCACGTTCCACAAAAACGCCCTCAAGGGAATAGACGTAGTCGGGAGCGGGCTTTCCGTTTACGATGTTCAGGTTGTAGTCTACCTCACGAACCAGATAATCGTGGAGCACCAGCGCTTTTTCCACGTCGGTCATGCCGTCCTCGATATCCGCAAGGGCGTGAGCAATCTCACTTTTGGTAGGATTATAGTCCGCCAAAGCCGCAGGCATGGATTCGGGAGAATCGTATTTAGGCATAATCTCCGCAATCACGCCGTCTTTGATCACGTATGTAATGCTGTCATCCACACCGACCCACAGAGGATGGGTGTTGAACACAAGATTCAGAAAATCAGTCATCCGATCGGGATCGGTGTACCCTGCTTCTGCCACGTTGATACGGTGATCGTAGGCAGCAACGCCCTTCTCCAGCGCCTCGAATACAATTCGTTCCCCGTCGGTCAGATTCTTCTCAAAATCGGGAGAAAAAGGAACCGAAATGAGCTCACCCTTAGCAAGAAGGGTCAAATCCGCCGTATATTTTTCGCCTCTTTCTGCCGTTCCCACAGCCAAAGAGGTAATGGCTGTTGCAGCTGCCGCAATTCCGACGGCAATGGCAGTAAATGTCTTATTCATATTTTCACCTCATTTGTCACCGAAAGTGACATACAAATCGTTCATAGAATGTTGAACCCCGTTCCTCAAACTCAAGCAAGGGGATAGATATCAGGCATCATGCTGTAACGGAACAGCTTAATAACGTCGTCAATATCCACATAGCCATCCTTGGTGAAGTCAAGATCTCCCGTGTAAGTGATGGGATAAAGGTCGGGCATCATACTGTGACGGAACAGCACAATAACGTCGTCAACATCCACCGTATTGTCCCTGTTGATGTCACCGATCAGAAGGCCATCCGCTTTGCCCACAGTAAGGGTTACAACTGTCGTATTGATACCGCCAATCTCCTTATTGTTCGCATCCAGCACCGATGCATCGAAGGCAATGGAAATCACACTTCCGTCTTTCGCATCTGCGGGGACGGAAAAGGTATATTTGACGTAATCGCCGTCCAACGTTGTGGCGGAGAGGTATGCAGCGGCAACGTCGTTCTGATCCGCAGGATCGGGGGAGAACAAAACCGCCTTGTTCGCACCGATTTCGCTGAAGCCGACGAAGGAGACCCCCGACTGCTCCATGCTGCTGTCATCGGGCATGATGGCATACCCTACCGCATTTTTGATATCATGGAAACTGACGATCACGTCAAAGGTCTCACCCGGTGCTGCCTTCTCCGAGGAAACCGTATATTTTACTGCAGGATCGGTATTCCCCGCAGAAAGAAAGGTTGCTCCGCAGGTAAGCATAAGTGCCCCCACCAGAGCTGCTGAAAGTGTCTTTTTCATACTACACCTCATTCTTTATAATGATACTAATATCATACACCTTTTGGATGATATTGTCAATCCTTTTTTCTTTCCCGCAATTTTTATTGACAGATTTCAAAAATTATGTTATAATATCGTGGTAAAAACCATGCGGGTATGGCGAAATTGGCAGACGCGATGGATTTAGGATCCATTGGGCAACCGTGAAGGTTCGAGTCCTTTTACCCGTATCCCCGGCAGTATCGGTCCCGATCTCGGAGACCGTTACTGCTGTTTTTTTATTTATCACACGAGGGTGAGGTGCTGTATCTCCACTCGCACCTAACAGTAGAAATCCGAACCCAAAGCAGGTAGGCGAAGGGTTCGGATTTCTTTATTCTTTTGAAAAGATATGCCCAATACAAAATTGATCATATCTTTTTTGTATGTCTGCGATGCTATCCCAAAATGATTCAAACTCCGTAGTATTCAACATATTCTGCAATAGCTTTTGACAAATCTGCTCGTTTGAAACAGCATTCCGCATGGTAGTTGAGTATAATATCCGAGATTTATTTTCTTTCTCGGACTCTATCATATGCTTTTCCAACGCCGCCAAAATGCGGTTGACATATTCTCCTGCCATATCCATTTGTCCAAGCTGAACATTTATCTTTGCAATCTCAGCATAATCGGAAAGGAGCGGCGGATCATAAAAACCTGCATATTTCCCATCCAATACCGTTTCCAACAGCATTGCCGCCTTTTGATAATAAAATAGTTTTTCTTCAAGCGGCATATCGGGCAAAATCAGTTGCCGGACCGAACACTCTGCAAGGTCTATCGTGTAAATTATATTTTTCAGAACTTGCGATCTGTATTCTTCGTCTTCCATTACAAACTTTGCATAAACCTCACGGCTGTGGCGCAACGAAGGCAGCTTTTTGTAATAATATTTCCCTTTTTCACGAATAGCAGAGTCGTTCGATTCGGAACAAAGTTGAAGCATGATTCTGTAAATTTCATTGCGCTTGTCATCGTCTGTACAACACTTCTCAGCATGCTCTGCAAGAGATATCATTTTTTCAATGCGATCTTTGTCGTAAAGCTTTTTTCGATATACATGAAGCATTACGTCGGCATAATTGCCGTAGTGATCGGGATTCAACTCTATTTCACGAATCCAAGCCTGATAAACACCTTCCCAATCTTTTTTTTCGTGAAGAGCATGAATTTTCTCGCCAAATTCTTTTCGATGCTCTATACTCCAAACCAAATCCATATCGAACAAGGAATCGATCGAGCATTTGAAAAGCAAAGCGATTTTTGGGAGGAGCGATATGTCAGGGGAGAGCAATCCACGTTCCCACTTTGAGACCGTTTGCGAGGAAACACCGAGATGATCCGCAACAGCCTCTTGTGTCATATTACGAGAAATTCGCAATTCTTTTAATTTGCTTTTCAGTTCCATAGTGAAATCAGACCTTATTCTTCATCCAGTAATTATGCATCTTCTTGCGATAAAGCAGCAGAAAAACAATATATGCCATACAGTCGAGAACAGCACTTACAAGATAACCCACAAAAGGAATCTTGATCATTGAAGCAAATAAGCACATCGGAGCGAAGAAAAACGTGGGGAAAGAAATAGTCTTCTTTCCAAACACCAAATTATCAAATGTATTAAGCGCAAAACAGATCAAAACAATTGCGGCAATACAAATAAGAATCTTAGATTCTCTGTCAATGACCAGCTTGAAATCGTCAACAAACGAAGTGTAATTTTTGTCTTTATAATCAGATACTACCTCGTCCTCTCCAACGGATTTTCTGATTTTTGATGTGTACAGTAAAAAAAAGCCAAACGCAACCGTTGTCATGAGTGCAACCAAAAACCATCTTAACGTCGGATTTTCAAGACTATTCAAGAGCGCTCCCCAGATGGCATAAAGTGCTATGTATGCGAACAAAGTAATAATTGAAGCAAATGTGATATTGTAAAGTGTTCGTTTCATAATAATACCTCATTTGTCACCGAAGGTGACTACAAATCGTTTATAAAATTTTGGTCCCCGTAGGGGATTGAAAACGGTTG
>JAZQUQ010000020.1:0-8247 GCA_045631365.1 Eubacteriales bacterium
TCGGTCAGATGATGGAACCCGTTGACTTCAGCGCATTCCCCAAGCGTGAAGTTCCCGAAAAGACCTGGGCTGCAAACGGTCACGGCGACGCAAGAAAGAAGAACATCGTAAACTCCCTTTACATCGACCCCAAGGTTCTTGAGGACTCCGTTGTGGAACGCTACAAGAGATATGCTGAAATCGAAGAGAAGGAAGTTAAGTACGAGGAATACATGACAGAGGACGCAGACGTTGTTCTGGTTGCTTACGGTATCACCGCAAGAATCGCAAAGAGTGCTGTCAATGCAGCTCGTGAAGCGGGCATCAAGGCAGGCCTTCTCCGTCCCATCACCCTCTGGCCCTTCCCCAAGGCGAAGATCGCTTCCCTTGCGGATTCCGCAAAGGCATTCATCTCCGTTGAAATGTCCATGGGACAGATGATCGACGACGTTAAGCTGGCTGTAAACGGCAAGCGTCCCGTATCCTTCTTCGGAAGAACCGGCGGTATGATTCCCACCGTTGAGGAAATCACCAAGGAAACCGTCCGCATTGCAGAAAGTCTCTAATTTCAGATTTCAAGTGAGGTTTACATAAATGAAAACAGTATTTGACAGACCGAAAGCATTATCGGATACACCTCTCCATTACTGCCCCGGCTGCACACACGGTATCGTTCACCGTCTCGTTGCCGAAGTAATCGACGAGCTGGGCATTGAAGGAAAGACTGTGGGTGTTGCTCCCGTAGGATGCTCCGTTTTTGCTTACAACTATTTTGACTGCGATATGATCCAGGCGGCTCACGGACGCGCTCCCGCTGTTGCTACCGGTGTAAAGAGAACTCACCCCGAATCCGTAGTATTCACCTATCAGGGCGACGGTGACCTTGCCGCAATCGGTACCGCGGAAACCGTTCACTCCGCAACAAGAGGCGAAAACATCACCGTAATCTTCATCAACAACTGTATCTACGGTATGACCGGCGGTCAGATGGCTCCTACCACTCTTCCCGCACAGGTTACAACCACCTCTCCCTACGGCCGTGACAGAAAGATTCAGGGTAACCCCATCCGTGTCTGCGAAATGCTCTCCACTCTGGACGGCGTTGCTCTGGCACAGAGAGTTTCCGTTGACTCCCCCAAGAACGTTATGGCTGCGAAGAAGGCAATCAAGAAGGCGTTCCAGAATCAGCTTGACGGAAAGGGCTTCTCCATCATTGAAGTTCTCTCCACCTGTCCCACCAACTGGGGTCTTTCTCCCACAGATGCCCTCCAGTGGCTCCGTGACAACATGATGCCTTACTACCCTCTCGGTATTTACAAAGACGCTGACGCAAAGGAGGAAAACTGAGATGACAACTTCCATTATTTTTGCAGGTGCAGGCGGACAGGGTATCCAGTTCTCCGGTAAGCAGATGGCGAAGACCGCAATGTACTGCGATATGCAGGTTACATTCCTTCCCTCCTACGGTCCCGAAATGCGCGGCGGTACTTCCAACTCCACCGTTGTAATCTCCGACACCGAAATCGGTTCTCCCAGCGTTACCACACCCGATATCGTGGTAGCAATGAACCTTCCCTCCTTCGACAAGTTCGAACCCATGGTAAAGGCAGGCGGTATCCTCGTCATCGACAGCACTCTCGTTGAGAAGAGAAGCGAAAGAGGCGACATCCGTACTGTTGCTGTTCCCGCAACCGAACTTGCTGTGGAAAACGGCCTCGAAGGCTTTGCCAACGTAATCATCCTCGGTCAGCTCATCAAGGTAACAGGTCTCTTCGCATACGACACCTTCCTTGATTACCTTGTAGGAAGCATCCCTCCTGCAAAGGCTGCCCTCATCGAAAAGAATAAGAAAGCTCTCGCTCTCGGCTACGGTCTGGAGCTGTAACTCTGAATTATGATTACTCGGGGGAGGGAAACTTTTTGCAGAAAGTTTTCCTCCCCCGAACCCCTACCTTTCAAAAAACTTTATACATGACACACGTTTCGATTGTTCCGTAAAGGTTTGACTATCCCAATCAGAGGTGACTGAGATGACTGAATTATTGAATCTTGCGAAAAACGATGCTGCCAATCTTTCCGAACTGTACCGTGAGTTCCACCGCTATCCCGAAACGGCGTACAACGAGGTGGAGACCAACCGCAGAATCCGCCGTGAGCTTGACCGAATCGGCGTTTCCTACATTGCCCATTCGGACGTACTGACCGTTGCGGTGATTGAGGGTGCAAATCCCGGTGCCACGGTTGGAATCCGCTGCGACACGGATGCTCTTGCTGTTCATGAGGAAACGGGTCTTCCCTACGCCTCCGTCAACGAAGGTGTGATGCACGCCTGCGGTCACGACGCCCATATTACGGCGGGGCTGGGTTGTGCCAAACTCCTCCACGGTATGCGAGACCGTCTCTCGGGAAAAGTAAAGATTATATTCCAGCCGGCGGAAGAAGGTGCGGGTGGTGCGGAAGTGGTCCTGAAAACAGGACTGGCTGACGACGTGGACGTGTTCTTCGGCATTCACGTTTGGAGTGCGTTCCCCCTCGGTGAATTCCACGTTTCCGCCATGACCGTTGCGGCGTCTGTTGATATGTTCACCATCAAAATCCACGGCAAGGGAGGCCACGGTGCCACTCCCGAATTGTGTGCGGATGCGGTTGCGGCGGGGGCTGATCTTGTCTCCTCCCTCCAGTATATCGTGTCTCGGATGCTCCCTCCCGCGGAACCTGCTGTGGTAACAATAGGCAGCTTCCATGGAGGAAGTGTGGGCAATATCATCGCGGGAGAGGCTGAACTGAAGGGGACGATCCGTGCCATTACCGCCGAAAGCCGCAATCTTGCGGAAGCCAAGCTCCGTGAAACCGCAGAATCGGTAGCGAAATACCACGGATGCACGGCAGAGGTGATCTACAAGCGGGTCAACGACATGGTAACCAACGATTCCCGTGCAGTCGGCATGGCAAAAGAAGCGGCGTGCGGAATCGTCCCTCCCGAAAAGATGGGCGAACAGGTCCTCCGCATGCTGGGAGACGATTTCTCCGCTTACGGTGCCATCGCCCCCTACTGCTATGCACAGGTGGGCATCACCCCCGAGGGTACGGAGGCAATTCCCCACCACAACGGCAAATTTGCAGCTGACGAAAGTGTTCTTCCCCTCTCCGCAGCATGGATGGCATCCTTCGCCCTTCGTGCCGGGAAAGATTGGCGTAAATAATACAAACGGGTTGGTGTTTTCACAGAATCACCGACCCGTTTTTTGTAAATCAGACACAAACTTTAATAAAACCTCCTCCACAATATATTGACAATTTCTCATTGGAATGCTATAATTATTGTGTATAGATAATTTCATCTCACATCCATTCAAGGGGTACTATCACCATGAGCAAAAATTCCATGAAATGTCCATCCTGCGGATATGCCGACAGCAAAGTAATCGATTCCAGACCCGTTGAGGAAAACAACAGCATTCGCCGAAGACGGGAATGTCTTGAATGTCACACTCGTTTTACCACCTACGAAATTATCGACGTTTATCAGCCCGTTGTCATCAAAAAAGACGGCTCAAAAGAGCTTTTTGACAAGAACAAGCTCCTTTCCGGTCTGATGAAGGCGTGTCAGAAGCGCCCCGTGGACGCAGAGGCTGTTGCAAACGAAATCGAAGCAACAATCTTCAACACCATGAAGCGGGAGATTCCCTCTCAGAGAATCGGCGATCTTGCCATGGAGAAGCTGAAGGAGCTGGATGCGGTTGCCTACGTCCGTTTTGCCTCCGTTCACCGTGAATTTAAGGATGTAGAATCCTTTATGAAGGAAATCAACGAGCTGAACAACCATTGAGAAACGGATTTTCATGTACGTCCGTAAATCCATTCTATATTGGAGAAAAATAATTTGATGATGAAAAAGATTCGCGGTCTCACTCTTCTTCTTGCCCTGTCTTCCCTTCTTGTTTCCTGCATGGATATGCGGTCCACCGACGGTCAGACAGGCTATGATTCCTCCATGGAGCTCCTTCAGGACACCTTGTATTCGGGGATTTTTTCCAATGCGGGATCCGAAATGCCCGAGGACGCCGAATTTCTCGGTCTTGAGAGAGAAACCCTTGCTCCCATGCAGGAAGAACCCGAGAATGCTGTTCTCCCTCCCATAACGGAGCCTCCGGACAAGTATGCCCACGTGGATATTTCCTTCATTGCGGCGGGCGATAATCTTATCCACCCCAATCTTTACATGGATGCGGAGCTCAGAGGAAACGCAGACAAACGGTTTGATTTTCTCCCTCTGTATCAGAACGTGGCACCGCTGATTCAGGCTGCCGATTTCGCTTATATCAATCAGGAAACTGCCATGGCAGGGGAAGCATACGGTTACTCCGGATGGCCCTGCTTTAACTCTCCCCAGCAGTTGGGCGTGGATCTTGTGGAGATCGGCTTCGACATTGTCAGCGTGGCAAACAACCACATTCTCGACAAGGGTGAAGGCGGCTATAAGGGTACGCTGGATTTCTGGAATTCCCAGCCCGTCACCCTGATCGGCGGCTTCTACGATGCGGAGGATATGGCAAACATCCGTACCGTAGAGAAGGACGGCGTTACCATTGCCCTTCTCTCCTACACCTATGGTACCAACGGTATTTCTCTCCCCGCGGGATCGCAAATGGTCGTACCTTATAACAACGACACACTGATCACGTCCGATCTCGCAAAAGCGGAAGAGATTGCGGATTTCACCATCGTTTCCATCCATTGGGGCGACGAAGGTACACAGACCCCCAATTACGAACAGAAGCGTCTGGCTCAGCTCATTGCGGATAACGGTGCAGACGTAATCCTCGGTTCCCACAGCCACACCCTTCAGCCCCTCACGTGGCTCCACTCCGATATACAGGACAAGGACGTGCTGTGTATTTATTCCCTCGGAAATTTTGTAAGCGGTCAGAAGGGGCTTTACAACATGGTGGGCGGTCTCCTTTCCTTCAGCATTAAGGGGGACGGCGACAACGGCTTGTGCGTCACCGACGTAATTCTCACCCCCACCGTCACCTACTACGGTGCCGACTGGATGAACACCAACATCTACCTGATGGATCAGTACACCGACGAGGTGGCAGCCACCCACGGAATCCGCTATCAGACAGCCTACCTCTCCCCTGCAGATGCGAGACAGTACGCCCTGAACGTAATCCCCCTCGAATTCCTCCCTGATTATATGAAATAAAAGAAAAGCATTTATGATGAACCGTCATAAATGCTTTTTGTATACCAGATGCCCCCACCCCATTTCCAAAAGTTTTTGAAAATTGAGGGTGTGTGGGGGGGAGAAAAACTTTTCTCAAAAAGTTTTTCTCCCCCCACATTATATCTGAATCAATCACCAAGCTCCACGGGAAGCATGATGGATGCGGAGTCGCCTGCCATGACGGTGGGAAGCGTTCCGTCCCACTTGCCGAGGTATTCGATGTACTTCAGATAGTCGGAGATCAGCTGGATTTCCGCTTCGCTCTTTCCTGTGAAGTCGATTTCGTATTCCACAGCGGCAACGCCGTCATCCCCTGTGATCTTCTTTTCGTTTACGGTAAAGCCGAGGGCTCTTGCCACTTCAATGGACTTCAGCTTCACGGACTGGGCTTCCGCACGGGCAACCTCGATCTGTGCTTCCGCGTCTGCTTTGGCTTTTTCAAGCTTTGCCTGCGCCTCCAGCTTTGCTACCTCAAGCTCCTTCTGAGCATTGACGATGGCGGTCGCCTTCTCGTACTCTGCCTTCAGCTTTTCCTGCTCGGCGATCATCTTGTCTTCAACGGTCTTCTCAAACGCGTCGGAGAAGTCGATATTGGTCAGCACCACCGCAACGATTTCCACGCAGTATTCCTCGTTGACCGCAGATTTAATGGTTTCTTCCACAAGGGGAGAGATGGTGGAACGGGTCTCGATAATGTTCATCGCGGAATAGGAGGACAGAGTTGCCTTTGTCTTTTCCGTAGCAATGGATTCCAGACGGTTTGCGAGGAGATCAATGGTGCCGTACTGGTTGGCAATATCGATTACCTTGGATTCATCGATCTTGTACTGCACGTTCATGGCAATACTCATGGTCTGTGCATCCTTGGAATACGCCTGTGTGGAGATATCCATGTTCTGCACCTTGGAATCGTAATACTCATAGGTCTCGGTCAGACAGAAATCAAAGTATGTACCGGGAGTGCGAACGTTTCTTGCCTCACCCAAATGCTTCACAACCGCGATCTGACCCGCCTCAACGGTGTGGAAGCTGGGGGGAACCAAAAACAGTCCCAATGCAGCAGCAAGAAGAATCACCGCGCCGAAAAGTCTCAATCCGTTTCGCTTTTTCAAGCCTGCCGCAATCACTGCCAATCCGATCAGCCCCAAAACAATGAACGCAGCCGCAAAAATCAATGCAAATGCCATATTTCACAAACCTCACTTAAAAAAATTTTTTTTAAAAATTGCTTACTCACAAGCCTTACGGATGGCATCTGCCACCTGCAATGCACAAGCTTCACTTCCCGCGGGGGTAAGATGAAGCAAATCTTCACATACGTAGTCGTCCAGACGATCGTACACAGTGGTGAACAGATCGTTGATGATAACCCCCATTGCCTCAAGCTCGGGAACTACCATCTCGTTGAACTTCCTTATGGTAGGAATCCGATTGATGGGATTCGCCCGTGCGGAGGGTGTGGTGGTTGCGAAGATCACCTTCTTGGAATGAGCAAGAAGGAAGGATGCAATTCGCTTCATAAGCTCCACGTACATTTCGGGAGTGGTAAAGGAGCCGCCTTCTTCGCCGAAAAGCTCCTGGGTATCCCACAGACCGTTGTTCCAATGCACCACATCGCAATCCTCAAATTTGTCGACCCAGTCCCAGATGTTGCGGAGGGTATACATGGTAAAGCGGTTGTTATCGTCGGACTGCCATACGCTGTACTCTTCTCCGAGAAGCTCGGGTACACGGGATCCATAACCCATCAGTCGAATGGAGTCGCCCAATAAAATTACTTTTTTCATAAAAACACCCCTTTCTTTTATCTGAATTATACCATATTATTCAGATAAAGTCAAGAAAAGCCCTCAGGAAACTTCCCGAGGGCTTCACTTTATGTAAATCAGTCTTCGTCAGAGAGATTTGCCGCTGTTTCCTTTTCGATATCCTTATCGTAGGAAAGAACGGGATCAATCTTTTCGCCCTTAATCTTACGTGCAACGTAGTTCTTTGTAATCTTCATAACTACGGGGAACAGCACGATGACGCCGATCAGGTTGGGAACCATCATCAAACCGTTGAAGGTGTCGGAGAGGTCCCATGCGAGAGAGGAAGTCATAACGGCACCGGAGATGATCATGAGAACGAAGATCACCTTGTAAACCTTAATCGCCTTCACGCCGAAGAGGTACTCCACAGCCTTTGTACCATACTGAGACCAGCCGAGAACGGTTGTGAACGCGAAGAGGAGCATTGCGATGGCGATGAACATCTCACCAACAGGACCAAATACGTTACCGAATGCCTGTGCAACGAGAGTCGCGTCGTTGACACCTTCAACCGCAAGACCTGTTTCGAGGTCAATGTATCCGGAGGAAAGAACAACGATAGCTGTCATGGTACAAACAATGAAGGTATCGAAGAATACTTCGAAGATACCCCACATACCCTGACGAACGGGTTCCTTTACGTTGGAAGAGGAGTGAACAAGTACGGAAGAACCGAGACCTGCCTCGTTGGAGAACACACCTCTCTTGAAGCCCTGTGTAACAACCTGCTTGATGGCAATACCTGCCGCAGCACCGCCTACAGCTTTCACGCCGAATGCAAACTTGAAGATGGACGTAAACATTGCACCAACCGTGTCAATGTTGAAGCAGAATACAACGATCGAACCGATGCTGTAAAGGATCGCCATGAAAGGAACTACCAGCTCTGCAACGGAAGCGATTCTCTGGAGACCGCCGATGATGATGAGGGCTGCGATGATCATAAGTGCAACACCGATGAGGAGAGGAATCAGAGAGATTCCGCCGCCGATCATGATGGGTTCTACGTTGCTGAAGAATGCGGATTCCATGTTCAGAACGATCTTGTTGATCTGACCCATGTTACCGATACCGAAGGATGCCATAATTGCGAAAATGGAGAAAAGGATGGCAAGAATCTTACCGATGAGCTTGCAGTTCTTCTTTGCACCCAGACCGTCCTGAAGATAGTACATAGGACCGCCGGACCATTCGCCGTCCTTGTTCTTTCTGCGGTAGTAGATACCG
>JAZQUQ010000021.1:0-3490 GCA_045631365.1 Eubacteriales bacterium
CGGATGATTTCCTTCAGCGCAAAGGCGGAACCTACGGTATCCCCGTCGGGGTTCACGTGGGAGATGATGAGGACTTTTTTGCTGTTTTCCAGATGATCGCAGATTTCGGGGATCGTTGCGGTAGGGTATACCGTTTCAACCGTTTCGGGAGCAAACTCACTCATCAGCTGCCTCCTCGGTTTCGTCTTCCGCAGCAGCAGGAGCAGAATCGGAGATGCTCTTCAGAAGCTCTGCGATCTTTGCACCGTGTTCCACACCCTTATCTTCCACAAAGGTGATTTCGGGGGTGATTCTGAGGTTCAGTCTGCGGGCAAGCTGGCTTCTCATAAAGGGAGCAGCGGATTTCAGTCCCTTTGCGATTTCCTTTTTCTCTTCCTCGTCGGAGGTGAAGATGGAATAAAAGAGCTTTGCATACTTGAGGTCTGCTGTCACGTCCGCACCGGTGATGGTGATCATGGCGTAAGCAACGCGGGGGTCTTTGACTTCACGGATGATCTGTGCCGCTTCTTCTGCGACGGAATCGTTGATTCGGTTTCTTCTGTATTTTGCCATATATCGTAATCCTTTCGTTGTTGGATGGTTTGATTTATGAGTTGTTTTCGTTTAAGCCGCTTCGGTAAAGGGTGGCGTAAAGCCCGTTGTTCCGAAGAAGTTCGTCATGGGTGCCTTGCTCCACGATTCTGCCGCTTTGCATCACGAGGATCACGTCGGCTTCACGGATGGTGGAAAGTCGGTGGGCAACGATAAAGCTGGTTCGACCCTTCATGAGCTTGCCGAAGGCTTCTTGAATCTTCACTTCGGTTCGGGTGTCGATGGAGGAGGTGGCTTCGTCCAGAATCAGCATGGGCGGGATGGCAAGCATGACCCTTGCGATGCAGAGAAGCTGTCTCTGACCTTGAGAAAGTCCGCCGCCTTCGTCGCTGACGATAGTATTATATCCGTCGGGGAGACGCTTTATGAAGCTGTGTGCGTGGGCAGCCTTTGCGGCGGCGATGACCTCTTCGTCTGTGGCATCCCGACCCATGGTGATGTTGTCACGTACCGTGCCTTTCTTCAGCCAAGTGTCCTGCAGAACCATACCGTAGCTGCCGTGGAGGGAATCTCTCGTTACATGGCGGATTTCGTGTCCGTCCACGGTGATGGTACCGCCGTCCACGTCGTAGAACCGCATCAGCAGATTGATGAAGGTGGTTTTTCCGCATCCCGTGGGGCCTACGATCGCCACGCGCTGACCCTGTTTCACGGAAAGGGACAGGCCCTTGATCAGCTCTTTGTCCTTCACGTAGGAGAAATCTACGTCGGAGATTTCGATATTCCCCGAAACGTTACGGAGAACCGCCGCGTCGGGTTCGTCTGCCGGCTCGGATTGCTGATCGATCAGCTCAAAAATCCGTCCCGCACAGGCAAGGGCGTTCTGCAGCTCGGTGATGACTCCCGAAATCTCATTGAATGGCTTGGTGTACTGGTTGGCGTAACTGAGGAAGCTTGAAAGCGCACCTACGGTCATGGAACCGCCGAGAACCGCAAGGGCACCCGTCACGCCAACGGCGGCATAGACCACGTTGTTGACAAATCGGGTGGCGGGATTGGTGATGGAGGAGAAAAAGATGGCGCGGAGGGAGGCTTTCTCCAACCGTTCGTTGATTTCGTCGAAGGATGCCAAGGTTTCGTCTTCTCTGGAGAAGGCGCGGATTACCTGTTGATTGGAAACGGTTTCGTTGATGAGAGCAGTCTGTTCGCCCCTTGTCTCCGACTGCAGACGGAACATGGCGTAGGTCCGCTTTGCAATAAAGGAGGCAACGAAGAAGGAAAGGGGAGTGAGAAGAACCACCACCAAGGTAATCAGCGGATGGATGGTCAGCATGAAAATGAGGGTACAGACGATGGTGACCACACCCGTAAAGAGCTGGGAGAAGCCGAGGAGAAGACCGTCCGCGAACTGATCCACGTCGGCGATGACACGGCTGACCGTTTCCCCGTGGGGGTGGGTGTCGATATAAGAGAGGGGAAGGGTAAGGAGCTTTCCGAAGGCATCCTTCCGCACGTCACGGATGACTTGATAAGTAATCTTGTTGTTTACGCTGTTCATGAGCCATTGCATCACCGCAACCGCAGCGGTGCAGACCCCGATTTTTACAAGGACGTCTGCCATGGCTTCAAAATCCACGTTTCCCGCATCCAGGATGCAGTCGATGGCTTGTCCCACCAAGATGGGGATGTAAAGGGAGATAACCACGGACAGCGCCGCAAAGAGGATGGACAGGGCAATGAAGAAACGGTATCCGCCAAGGTAGCGAAGAAGCCGCTTGACCGTGGGAAGGGAAGTTTGTTTTTTCGTTGTTTTCATGACTCAAACGCCCTCCTTCTTGTACTGAGAATGATAAATTTCCTTGTAGACGTCGCAGGTTTCAAGGAGTGAGTCGTGGGTTCCCATGCCGCAGACGGCACCGTCATCCAGCACGATGATTTTGTCGGCGTGCATGATGGAGGAGGTGCGCTGGGAGATAATGAACACGGTGGGATTGTAGTCAAGTTCTCCGAGGGCTTTTCGGAGGGCGGCGTCGGTGGCGTAGTCGAGAGCAGAGGCGCTGTCGTCAAGGATCAGAATCTCAGGCTTGCCCACCAAGGCTCTTGCAATGGTCAGCCGCTGTCTCTGACCGCCCGAGAGGTTTTTGCCTCCCTGTTCCACCATGGAATCCAGCCCCTTTTCCTTGGAGCGAACCACATCCAGCGCCTGTGCAGTTTCCAATGCGGCACAGATTTCTTCATCGGTGGCATCGTTTTTGCCGAAACGGAGATTGTCGCGGATGGTTCCCTTGAAGAGAACCGCTTTCTGCAGGACGTAACCGATCTTTTGGCGAAGATCCTCTGCGGTGTAGTCGGCGACGTTGATTCCGTCCACCATGACTTCACCCGCTGTGGCATCGTAGAAACGGGGGATCAGTCCGATGAGGGAAGTCTTACCCGATCCCGTACCGCCGATGATGCCGATGCATTCGCCTTTTTTTGCCGTAAAGCTGATGTCGGTGAGGGATTCGTCCCCCGCATTCCGATAGGTCAGATGGACCCCGCGGAATTCTACGGCGTTTTCGGCAGACGCTCCTTTTTTGGTTTTCTCGGGGAAGGTCATGTCGGGTTCGGTTTCGATGATGGCCTCCACCCGCTTGAAGCAGGCGATGGCTTTGGTGATGCTGATGATGAGGCTTGCCAGTTTCACAAGCTCCACAAGAATCTGGGACATGTAGTTGTAAAGCGCAACCACCTCGCCTTGCGTGAGAATGCCGTTGTCCACCTGCACGGCACCGGTCTGAATCAGAAGGATCACGGCAAGGTTGACGATAATGTAGGTGACGGGGTTCATGAGGGCGGAGATCCGTCCTACGAACTTCTGATGGGAGGTCAGTGCTTCGTTCCGTTCGGTGAACTCGTCACGGATGGTGGTTTCCATACGGAAGGCACGGAGAACACAAGTCGGATCGTAGCCATGTCG
>JAZQUQ010000022.1:0-18282 GCA_045631365.1 Eubacteriales bacterium
ATTTGTACGCTGCTGTTACCCGTGGGCACTACACCGAGTGAGGTCAGCTTGTTGCGGATGAGCATAAGCTCGGTATTGCCTGTCCAGCCGTTCATACAGAGATTCCATCCCCTTACCTCAAAGGGGGATTTTTCTTTGTAATCTGTTTTCGCAACGGTAACGGTGGGCATTTCATCGTAAACAAGTCCGATTTCCTCGTCGGAACGGATCCACAGAACGCCCATATTTTCTTCGATAAAGTCGTACACTCCGTTCAGCGCACCCTTTCCCGTGGCTCCGAAGATATAAACCTTTCCCTCATGGGAGCGGATGGCAAAACCGTCGCTTCCCCAGCGTTCGTTGGAGTCTGCTTCTCCGAGATCACGGAGCCAAGCCATATCCTCGGGGAACAGCGTCTCAAGCTCAGGCAGGCTGTCGGGGGTGGCGATGATGATGGGAAGGCTGTTTTCCTGTACGGTGGATGACACGGTCACATCTGCACCGCTTACTTTCTTAATGTGGTACACCAACTCATCCCCCGCAAGCTTTTCGGCGGCATTGGCGTTTTCCGCAACCACAACGTGTGCTTTCGCAACGCCGTTTTCCGTAATCAGGGAAGTGTCGTAGGAAGATTCGGGGGCGGGAGCATCGGTCTCGGGCAACTCTGTTGCCAATGCATCGGTGTCGGGTGCTGTTGTTTCGACGGGGGAGTTGGTTTCTCCTGTGGTTTCCTTCGGCGAAGTATTGCCGCAAGCGGTCATAGATGAGGCAAGCAGCAGTGCCGCTAAAATCAAGGATAATGCTTTTTTCATGATGTTTCCTTTCATATATATTATATCAGTATAAGTATAGCAGAAAAAAAAGTTTTTTGTAATGTCACGATTGCACAAAAATCGAACGAATGATTTGTGAAAAACAACAGGAGAGATACCAAAATCGGTTCTCTCCTGTTTGAAGCTGTGAATTATTCTTCCTCAGGGAAGTGCAGCTCATAGCGGGATTTGATATAACCGATCCGTTCTCTTGCCGCATCGGTTTCCGCCTCCTCATAAGCCTTGCGGAGTACGTTTTTGATGTCGTTTTCGAGATCGACCTGATAAACAAACCGATCCAGATAGAATTCAGTGCCGATCTTGAAATTCCAGATGATACCCTCGCTCTCGCCCTCGGTCCAACCCTTATAGAGGAGTGCGTAATATTCCTGCATTTCATCCGATGCCGCACCGTAAACCTTATCGCAGAATTCCACGATCAGCGCATCGATATCCTCATAGGGGTTCCAGCAAAGCTTGTGATAGATCCATGCGGTCAAGCCGTACAGAATCCAGCCTTCGTGACGGGTTACGCCGCCTTGATCATTGGGCTCTCCTTTGTCCGTATAGCCCTGAGCCATGGGACCGAGGTAGCCGTTTTCCGCATAGTAGATCAGGTCCTTCTGCATATCGTACCAGATGGGGCGTTCGTAATCCTCCATGCCATTGTAGCAGAAATAGTAATCATAGAAAAGGATATCTTTTGTTATGGTCTTCCACTCCTCCAGATTTTGGAAGGAAGTGGCATTGGTAGCTAAATCGGGATCTGACAAAGAACCGGATTCACACTTGGAGATGGGAGCGAAAAAAACACGGATGCTGTCGTCAAGCTCGCATCTCGGGGGAATTTCCACCAGCCAATACGCAAGGGTGTTGATGGTGACATCGGGATGCTTTTCCTCAACCTGCGCCGCAACTCGGTTAAGGAAGGTGAAGAACAGGGTGGAATAGTAATCTCTGTCACCGGGATTCACAAATTCTCCGGGGGCGTATTCAAAGGGAAGCGTGCATTCGGGATAGTTTTTGCAATCATTGTTGTCCTCTACGCTGATGGAAACATTGGTAACCAGAGGATTGGCATCAAGGTAGGCAATAACGCTTGCCGCAACGGTATCTGTCGTAAGCGGACTCCAATAGTTGACCTGCTTGATTCTCATGGCGTCATCCACGGGAACGGGAACGCCATCCTCAAGCTCATTCCAGTATTCGGTGCAGTTGGAATCGTAAATGGGGCTATTGAGAATCCACTCCTGCACATCGTGTCCCAGCATAACACCCGTAATGCCGATGGCTGCCTGCTTTTCGGGTAAGTTTGGCTCCTCCATAGGGTACAGAGATGCACTGAGCTTGTTGCGGGCATAGAGTTTTTCCGTATCCGAGGTGCCCTCTCGCCCCCCCATCGAATATCCGCGAAGGGTGAAGGGGGATTTTTTCGGCGTAATCCACCTTTTTTACTGTAACAGTAGGCTGTTCAACATAGATCGTGCCGTTGTTTGCCTCGGTACGGGTCCAAAGAATGCCCATATTCTCTTCAATAAAATCATATACACCGTTCAGCGCGCCCTTTGCCGTGGTTCCGAAGATATAGAGCTTTCCATTGAGCATACGAATGGCAAAGCCGTCGTCGCCGTAACGCGTGTCGGTACCTTCTTCGGAAAGCTGACGAAGCCAAGCAAGATCGTCCGCAAAAAGAGTTTCCAGTTCGGGAAGGCTCTCGGGAGTTGCAATGATAATGGGGAGGCTGTCGGCACCAACCGCATTGGCAACGGTCACGTCGGCGCCGCTGACTAACTTGATGTGGTACGCCAGTTCTTCGGCTGCGGTCTTTTCTTTGTCAGAGGCATGATCGAGGAGAACGATATGTGCCTTCGCCACGCCGTTTTCCGTGATTTTTGTGGTGTCATAGGAGAGGGTTGGGTCGGGAGATGCGGTTTCGTGAGCCTCGGTGTTGGGGGCTGTGGTTTCAAGGGAATTTGTTTCTGCTGTGGTTTCCTTTTGGCTACCGTTTTCGCTGTTTCCGCAGGAGACAAGGGAAGAGGCAAGGATGAGGGAGGCGAGGATAAGGGATAGTGTACGTTTCATGGTTATCTCCGTTTCACTTATTGAATGAATCGTTCCCAATCGGTGAATGCTTCATAGGCGGGGCGGATGAACTTCTTTGCACGGTCGTCCGCGGCTTCCCATGCTTTTGTGAGGGATTCTTGGATTGCGGCGTATATATTCACGCCGTTGTCTGTTTCTACTCCGATGAAGTAATCAAAATAATACTGTGCATCGCGGATCAGGTTGATCTTGGCATTGAACTCCAAAGGGATTAGCTCTCCGCCTACATTCCAGCCGTCACCGAGAAGACGATAATATTCCTGCATATAGGGGGAGGCATCGCCATACACCTTGTCGCAGAAATACGCAATGAGGGCATCCACATCCTCGTAAGGGTTCCAGCAAAGCTTGAAGAACAGCCAATAGCTAAGGATGTTCATCGCATAGGCATCCTCATGGGTGATATGAAGAGGATGATCCGCAGGATAACCGCTTCTGTAAGCCGTTGTCCAGTCAAAATTGGTTGTCCATGTGTCGTTGACCGTGCCGTCGGTGAACACGCCTACCCCGCCATGTTCTGCGTAATAGCGGAGGTCGTCACTCATTCTGTCCCAAAGGGGTCGCTCATACCAGCCCTGGATATAGTGGCAGAAATAATAGGAATAAATCAACACATTGGGGTGTTTTTCCACCCATTCTTCATAATAGAGTGCTTCCTGAACGTCAAGATCCACATCGCTTTCGTTCTCCGTCAGGGTTTCGGCAAAGCTGTCCTTGGTGAAATCTTCATGGTACTGGCAGAACCACACGGAAACATTGTCCTCGATTTCACAAACGGGAGGCTTGATGGACCATTCATAGGCAAGGGTATTAATGGTCACATCGGGATATTTTTCCGCGACCCTCCTTGCCACACGGTTGATAAAGGTAAAGAGAACGGTGGAAAGATAGGTGGGATCATCGGGGGAAACGAACTTTCCCGGGGCGTATTCAAAGGGAAGGGTCTGTTCGGGATACACACCGGATACCCAACCCATATCCGTTTGGCTGACTGTGATATAACTCGGGCGGTCGATCTCGGTGTAACCGTCCAAAATGGCGATGACGCTGTCGGCTACGGTGTTTGCAGTAAGCTCGCTCCAGTAGTTGAGCTGGCGGGTGGATGCAATGGTCAAGGGAGTGCCGTTTGAGTGGGTTTCATAGTATTCGGTCTCATTCGGATCAAAGGTGGGACTTTCATGAAGAAGGACCAATGCCGTATGAACATTACCGTAGGGACGTGAGGTTGTATTGTGCTTGTTTCTGATGTAAACAGGTGCATCGGAATAGGCGGTGTAGCGGATTTCAAAGGGAGACTTTTCCCGATAGTCCGCTTTTACGATATCAATGGTGGGCATTTCGTCGTAAATAATGCCCTCTTCACCGCTTCGGATCCAGATAAGATCAAGGTTTTCCTCAATAAAGTCATACACCCCGTTGAGTACACCCGAGGGAGTGGCACCGAAGATGTAGATTTTTCCGTCAAGCTGTTTTACCGCAAATCCGTCGCTGCCCCAGCGTTCTTTGTCACCGACTTCTCCGGTATCACGAATCCAAGCAAGGTCTTCGGGGAACAGTTCTTCCAATTCGGGGAGACTGTCGGGTGTGGCGATAATAATGGGGAGACTGTCGGCCCCAACCGCATTGGCAACGGTTACGTCAGCGTTGCTCACTAACTTGATGTGGTACGCCAGTTCTTCCGCCGCGGTCTGTTCCTTTGCGGAAGCACCGTCGGGGAGAACAATATGCGCCTTCGCAACGCCGTTTTCCGTAATTTTGGTAGTGTCATAGGATGTGTTTTCGTCGGGAGATGCGGTTTCGTGAGCCTCGGTATTGGGGGCTGTGGTTTCAAGAGAATTTGTTTCTGCGGTGGTTTCCTTTTCGCTGCCGTTTCCGCTGTTTCCACAGGAAACAAGAGAAGAGGCAAGAAGCAATGATGCAAGAAGGATGGATAAAGCGCGTTTCATATGGAATTCCTTTCGGGGATCAAAGCTGTAGTTACCACTATTATACAGAAAAAATGATGGGAAAACAAGAGAAATATTTACCAAAAAAATGGGGGAGGATTGTTCATCTTGCTCAAACAGACGAAACCGCCTCATACATTTTTGGTGCATAAGGCGGTTCTTTCCGCTGTCTGTTATTCGATATACTCGGTCCAATCCTTGCTGAAGATTTCGTAAGGATAACGGATGAATTCCTTTGCGCGGTCGTCTGCCGCCTCGTAAGCGCGGGTCAGAATGTCTCGTACGCCGTCGAGGAAGTTGACACCGTCCACCTCATTGTCGAGGATATAGAGATGGTAAAAGTCCGCATCGCGGGTCAGGCTGAAAACGGCAAAATACTCGGAGTCGATGGACTGTTCTCCCACCTTCCATCCCTTATAGAGGAGGCTGTAATATTCCTGCATTTCGTCGGAGGCTTCTCCGTAAACCTTATCGCAGAAGTATTGGATCAAGGCATCCACGTCCTCGTAGGGGTTCCAAGTCAGCTTGTAGAACAGCCACTGGGACAAAAGATTCATGGCATGGGCATCCGCATAGGTGAACAACTGCGTATAACCGTCTTCAAGGGTCCAGTTGTGTGCTCCGCCGTATCCCTTCTGCCAACTGTAGTAATTTGTATTGGTATCCGTGTACGCCAAGCAGGAGTAGGTTCCCAGGCATCCGGTTTCCGCATAGTAACGGAAGTCGTCCGCAACGCGGTACCAGATGGGTCTTTCGTACCGTCCGCCTACATAGTGGCAGAAATAGTAGTCGAAGATGAAAATGGGTGTGTCGGGGTGTTTTGTTACCCACTCGTCATAAGCAGCAGCCTCGAATGCCCACTTCATTTCGGTATGGAGGTCGGTCTCACCGTTGTTCCATTGGTCGAGAGCCACAGAGAAGCTGTCCTGAGTATAGTTTTCGTTATAGGGACAGTACCAAACCATCACGTTCTTTTCCAGCTCACATACGGGAGGAAGGGTAGAAAAATCGTAGGCGAGGGTGTTGATATATACGTCGGGGTATTTTTCAGCTACCTTTTTTGCAACCCGATTGATGAAGGTGAAGTACACGGTGGAAAGATACGCCGGATCATCGGGCTCGATAAACTGTCCGGGGGCATATTCGAAGGGGAGGGTCTTTTCGGGGTAAACACCGGAGACAAAACCAAGGTCTTGCTGACTGACCGTATAGTTCTTGGGTCGGTTGGTGTCGTCGTAGGAGTGATCCAGTCGCATGATCACGCTGTCCGCAATGGTATCGGCGGTCAGCTCGCTCCAATAGTTCACCTGACGGGAGGTGGATGCGGTATAAGGGTTTCCGTCTTGGTCGGTTTCCCAGTATTCCGTAATATTGGGGTCATAGGTGGGGCTGGAGGTCAGAAGGGGGATTACGTTGTGGCAGCTTCCCACAGCACGGGCAGCAGTATCGTGCTTGTTCCGCTGGTCGAGAAGCTGTGTGCCGAAGGCGTAACGGAAGGTGAAGGGGGATTTTTCCCTGTAGTCCGCTTTCGCTGTGGTTACGGTAGGCATTTCGTCGTAGATGATGCCGTCATCCGTGGTCTTGATCCACAGCACACCGAGAATGTCTTCGATAAAGTCATAGGTACCGTTCAGTGCACCCTCTGCCGTGGTTCCGAAGATGTACAGTTTGCCGTCTTTTTGTCGGATGGCGAATCCGTCGGGGGCATAATATTTGGGTTCCCCCTCACTCGGGTTCTCGTTTACACGGGTACGGAGCCATGCGAGATCTTCGGGGAACAGTTCTTCCAGTTCGGGGAGGCTGTCGGGGGTGGCGATGATAATGGGAAGGCTGTCGTCCATGGCGGTGTTTGTTACCGTAACGTCTGCACCCGTCACCAGCTTGATGTGATACACCAACTCGTCAGCCGCGGTCTTTTCGTCGGCAGATGCGGTGTCAGCGAGGACGATATGGGCTTTCGCTACGCCGTTTTCGGTGATGAGGGAGGTGTCGTAGGGATAAACGGGGGCAGGGGATTCGGTTTCGGGAGGATTCGTTTCAACGGCATCCGTCGCGGGAGCCGCTGTTTCCACCGTTTTGGTTTCGGAGGCTTTTTCGGTTTCCTTTGCCGTGCCGTTACCGCAGGCAACCGTGGATGATGCCAGCATGAGTGCGGCAAGAATGAGAGCAAGAATTCGTTTCATATCAATCTCCTTTTGAGATTCGTAGTATTTGCCATTATTATACATTGAAAGTACCCAAAAATCAATGGGGAAATACACCAAAAAATGGACAAAATGCTTGTGCAATTATGCAACAGGACAAAAAGAGAACCGCCGTGGTGAGCGATTCTCTTTGTCTGTATTTCCTTAAAACAGTTTTTTCCACTTGGTGGTGTAGCATTCGTATGGCCAGCGGATGAATTCCTTCACCTTCTCGTCTGCCGCTTCCCAGGCTTTGGTCAGGGCTTCTGTGAGGGCATCGATAATATATACGCCGTCGTCCGTTTCGATATCAAGGAAATATATGTAGTAGTATTCCTGATCCCGTCCCCAGTTGATGCCGGAGTTGAACTCGTAGGGAAGGATCTCCTCGGCGCTGTAAGACCATCCCTTGTAGAGGATGCTGTAGTATTCCTGCATTTCGTCGGAGGCATCTCCGTAGACCTTGTCGCAGAACTTGACGATGAGGGCATCCACATCCTCATTGGGATCCCAAGCCAACTTTTGGAACAGCCAGTAGGAGAGGAGGTTCATTCTTCTCGCTTGGTCGTTGGTATACTGAACCAGAGATTCGGTGATGCCGCCGTCTTTGGTGTTGAGACCGTACAGGGCATCGCTTCCCTCTGTCTGCACTTCCACACGGAGTCCGAGATTGCCCGTCGCTGCAAAATACCGGAAGTCATCCTGCATGCGGTACCAGATGGGTCGTTCATACCAACCCACCGCCATTTGGGTGAAGTAGTAGGTGTACAGCATAATATTGGGGTGCTTTTCCACCCACTTTTCGTACTGCACCGCTTCCAGAGCAGCCTCACGGATGCTTCCGTTTGCCGCCTCCTCCAAGGCCACGGAGAAGCCGGGCTGGGTGTAGTCCTCCACGGTGGGGCAGAACCAGATGGAAACGTTGTCATCGATGTCACATACGGGAATATCGGTTGCAATATCGTAAACAAGGGTGTTGACGGTCACATCGGGGTACTTTTCCGCCACCTGACGTGCCACACGGTTGATAAAGGTGAAGAATACGGTGGAAATGTAAGCTCTATCGGAAGGTTCCACAAACTGACCGGGAGCGTATTCGAAGGGGAGGGTTTGCTCGGGATACACACCGCAGGTCCAGCCGAAGTCCTCTTCGCACACGTTGATAAACTTGGGGCGGGAGGCATCGTCGTATTTGTCCAGCTCTGCGATGACGGTTGCGGCAACAGCATCGGCAGTCAGCTGACTCCAGTAATTGACCTGATTGGAGTCGGCTGCGTCATAATGCTTGCCGTCGGTATTGGTTTCCCAGTATTCGTTGTTGTTGGGGTCATAGATGGGGCTGCGCAGCACCTGGGATTTTACTGTGTGTATGCTGCCTGCCGGACGGGAGACTGACTCATACTTGTTCCGCTTGCTAAAACCGCCGTTGTAGCGGATCTGGAAGGGGGATTTTTCTCTGTAGTCCACCTTCACCACATTGACTGTGGGCATTTCTTCATACATAATACCCGAATTGTCGTTGCGAATCCAAATGAGATCAAGGTTTTCTTCAATAAAGTCGTAGGTTCCGTTCAAGGCACCGCGGGGAACGGCTCCGAAGATGTAAATTTTGTTTTCGTAGGTGCGAATGGCAAAACCGTCCTCACCGTAGCGCTCCATATCGCCTACTTTTCCGATGGTTCGGAGCCATGCGAGATCCTCGGGGAACAGTTTTTCCAGTTCGGGGAGGGAATCGGGGGTGGCGATGATGATGGGAAGGCTGTCGTCCATGGCGGAGTTGGTAACCGTAATATCCGCCCCTGTCACCAGCTTAATGTGATACACCAGTTCGTCAGCCGCGGTCTTTTCGTCGGCAGATGCCCCCTCGGGGAGGACGATATGGGCTTTCGCCACGCCGTTTTCGGTGATGAGAGAGGTATCGTAGGGAACGCTTTCGGGCGCGTCCGTTTCGTCGATGGGATCGGAAACGGACGGATCTGCCGCAGAGGTATCTGCCTCTGCCGTATCCGTAACAGATGTTTCGTTGGCTGTTGTTTCAGCGGTTGTTTCCTTTGCATTTCCGCTTCCGCCGGTTCCGCAGGAAACCATGGATGAGGCAAGAAGCAGCGCCGCAAGGATGATGGATAAGGTACGTTTCATATCAAAGTCCTTTCGGGAGATCAAAGTTGTAGTTACAATTATTATACAGAAAAAGCATTGGGAAAACAAGGGAAATATTCACCAAAAAAAGGGGGGACTTTTTGATCAGTCCCCCCAAAAAACGGTTATTCCTTTCCGAAATATCCTTCGTAAACTTCCTTGATGCGGCGGATCCGTTTCTTTTCCACATCGTTTGCGGAATTCCATGCTTTGCGGAGTGCGGCGATCATGTCACCCTGCAGATTCCACCGTCCAACAAAGGTATCCATGTAGTAGGATGCAGGCTCGGGATCGAAGCAAAGGCGGATGCAGTCCTTCCTGCCAAGATTCCAGCCTTTTTCGAGAAGACGGTAGTATTCCTGCATATGCTTCGATGCGTCGCCGTAGTATTTGTCGCAGAATTTCACGATCAGAGAGGGAATATCCGCATCGGGATTCCAGCTCAGCTTGCCGTAGAGCCAGAAGGTCAGCGCATTGATATCCCAAGCGGAGGAGCCGCCGTCGGGATCGTCGGGAGCGCAGGTGTTGTATCCCTTGCAGTCTGCCAGACCTTCGGGAATCAGTCCCGTGAAATTGCACTTGGCGTAATACTGAAGGTCGCCCTGCAGCTTGCTCCAAATGGCACGCTCAAACAGGTGGGAGGGCTTGAAGCAGCCGTAATAGTTGTAGAATACAATGTTTGGTGTCAGCTTGCTCCATGCGTCCAGCTCACGGCGAATGATCACGCTGTGACGGTTGTCCGTTTCCAGTAAGCTCGCCGCCTCGTCCTCCTCTGTCAAGGGAGCGTGGACCAGATAAACATTGTCTTCAAGAGGGCAGGCGGGCGGGAATTCCGTGAAGAAATAGGCAAAGGTCTGAACAAGGGCTTCGGGGTGGACGGCCTTTACCTTGCGTGCGATTTTGTTGATGAAGGTGAACCACACGGTGGCAATATAGGTCTGATCCTCGGGCGCAACACGCTTGCCGTCGCAGTAGTCCACACGGACATAGGGCTTGTTTGCGGGGGTGACGAATTTGCCGGGGGCGTATTCAAAGGGCATTGTGTCCTCGGGGACGCACCGTCCGGGAAGGGAATAGTCCTCAATTCCGATGAAGACCACGTTGTCCTCGGAGGTGTCAAGCTGCTTGATCAGCGTTGCGGCAACCGCTTCCATGGTGCGGTCACTGAAGAAGTTGACCTGGGCTGAATCCTCCATGGTAAGACGGTTTCCTTCATCGTCCGTGTTCCAGTATTCGGTGCAGTCGGGGTCGTAAAGGGGACTGTTCAGCACCAGAGAATGCAGATTATGGGCAACTCCCTGCCGTTTCATGCCGAGACGGACCGCATACTTGAAGGGGTCGTCTTCTTTTGTGATGGATGACGGAGGGGTTTGAGAGGACATATTGTTTAACTTGTTCCGCATGATCATCAGCTCCGAACGGTAGTCCCCGTTGTTGGCGCAGAGATGCCATCCTCTCACCTCAAAGGGGGATTTTTCTCTGTAGCTGCCGTGGGATACGGAAACGGTGGGCATTTCGTCGTACAGGAGGCCCAACTCCTCATCCGTGCGGACCCACATGACGTCGAGATTTTTTTCGATGAAGTCATAGACACCGTTGATTGCACCGCGGGGTGTGGCACCGAAGATATATACGGTGTCCCGAACCTCACGGACAGCAAAGCCGTCGGAGCACCAACGCTTTCCGTTGCTGTCCCAAAGGATAGTGAGCCACTCGATATCCTCGGGGAACAGCCGAGTCAGCTCGGGAACGCTGTCGGGGGTACCGATGACGATGGAGATGCCGTTTGCTTTTTCGGTGACGATGGATAACTCAGCCTTGCTTACTTTTTTGATGTGTGTCTGCAGCTCCTCTGCGGCATATTTTTCAAGCTCGGTGGCGTTTTCGGAGAGAACGATGACAGCGGAAGATACGCCGTTCTGTGTGATTACCATATGATTTTCCTCCTTGAAAGGTTTTATCCTGCGTAATATGCTTCGTATGCCTCTTTAATGCGGCGGATGCGCATCTTTCCCATATCGTCAGCGGCATCCCATGCCTTACGAATGGTGTCAAGAATGGGTTCCGACAGTCCGACATTTGTAACAAAGGTGTCCATCCATTTTTCAAGCTCCTGCGGTTCTACATCCCAGACGGTGTCCCCTTTATCTCCTTCGTCCCATCCTTTTTTGATGAGGCGGTAGTACTCCTGCATATAAGGGGAAGCCGCACCGTAGCATTTGTCACAGAAATAGCGGATGAGAGACGGAATATCGGCTTCGGGATTCCAAACAAGCTTGCTGTAGAGCCAAAAGGTCAGGGTGTTCATGCTCCAGACAGTACTCCATCCCATGGGATCGTCGAGATGCCAATTGTCGGTGAAGCCCTCGCTGTCCAAGCCGCACTCCGGAATGAGCCCCTTGAAGTGGTGGGCGGCGTAGTAGAGCAGGTCTTTCTTGATCTTGTACCAGATGGGGCGCTCATAAGAGGGTGTGATCCAACAGCAGCCGTAATAAACCCAGAAGTACACATTTGGAGTGAGCTTGCTCCATCCGTCTAAGATGTTGCGGAGGTTCACAGCAGAGCGTTCGGTGGGATGGTCAATGGGAACGGTAATGTCTTCCTCCGTTAAAGGCGCGTGAACGATGTAAACGTTGTCCTCCATGGCGCAGAGGGGCGGTGTCTCGGTAAAGAAGTACGCAAAGGTTCCGATTCGTGCATCGGGATAGTATTCTTTTACCATACGGGCGATTTTGTTGATGAACATATGGAACGCTGTGGAGATATAGGGCTCGTCGTCCGGATGAACGTGCTTTCCGCAGGCGTATGGCTTGCGGACATAAGGCTTCAGAGAATGGGTGACAAACTTGCCGGGCGCATATTCGATGGGCTCGGTATCATAGGGAGCGAACCGTCCGGGGATGCCGTAATCGTCAATTCCGATGAACACGTCCTTTTGTCCCGTGGTTCTGATCTGCTGAAGAACGGCGGCAAAAACGGTTTCCAGCGTCCGCTTGCTGAAGAAATTGACATGGTTGGATTCTTCTTCCGGCAGGGGATTTCCTTCGTCGTCCGTGTTCCAGTATTCGGTGCAGTCGGGATCATAGAGAGGGCTGCTTTTCAGAAGAGGGCGGATGGTGTGACCGGCGGGAAGACGCTTGAAGCCGTAATGAAGCCCGATGTCCTCCTCTTTGGTCCGTTGGGGTGTTGTGGGAACAACATTCAGCTTGTTTCGGAGGAAAAGACGCTCTGACCGGATGCAGGATTCTTTGTCTCCGATTCCCGCACAGGTCCAGCCACGGTAGGTGAAGGGGGACTTTTCTCTATAATTTACCTTTTCCACTGAAATGGTGGAGAGAGAGTCGTAAACGAGTCCGATGTCTTCCTTTGCTCTGATCCACAGTACACCCAGATTTTCTTCAATAAAGTCGTAAACACCGTTGAGAGTACCACGGTCAACGGTACCGAAGATATATACGGTGTTATCTTTTTCACGGACAGCGAATCCGTCCTCCGCCCAGTTTCTGCCGTTTTCCTGAAGGGTGGAGAGCCACATGATGTCCTCGGGGAACAGCCGAGTCAACTCGGGAACGCTGTCGGGTGTGCCGATGACGATGGAGATGCCGTTTGCTTTTTCGGTGACGATGGGCAACTCAGCTTTACTCACCTTTTTGATGTGATAACGGAGCTCCTCTGCGGCATATTTTTCAAGTTCGGTGGCTTTTTCGGAGAGGACGATGACTGCATTCGGGCAGCCGTTTTGTGTGATGACAGCGGACATGATGAAATCCTCCTTGATAGTGGAATTATATAGTTATTCAGCGAAATAATTCTCGTACACTTCCTTGATGCGGCGGATGCGGGCTTTTTCCACATTGTTTGCGGCATCCCATGCCTTGCGGAGAGCGTCAAGAATGGAGGGGGCGAGATTTTGTTTTTCGATGAAGTTTTCCATGTACAGACCCAATTCCTTCAGGTCCCAGTCCCAGCGGATGTCGTCGTTCCGTCCCTCGGTCCAGCCTTTCAGAAGGAGGGTGTAGTACCGATGCATCTCTTCCCACGCTTCGCCATACACTTTTCGGCAGAAGGTTTCGATGAGGGCGGGCACATCCTCGTCGGGATTCCAGCAGAGCTTTCCGAACAGCCAGAAGGTGAGGGTGTTCATTCCCCAGATCCAATCAGCGGTGGCTTCGGGATAGCCGGGGGCAAAGATGCCGAGGCTGCGGGTGCTGTCTCCCACTCCTTCGGGATACGGCCCCGTGAAATTGTTGGCGGCGTAATACTGAAGATCCTTCTGCATCTTATACCAGATGGGCCGCTCAAAGCTGTGGGACAGCCGATGGCAGCCGTAGTAATTGTACACCATCAGATTGGGCGTGCATTTCAGCCATGCTTCCATCAGCGCAAGGAAACGGACGTTGTATTGGCTGGTGGGGTCGTCCATGGTTGCGGTCAGGTCTTCCTCCTGAATGGCGGCGATGACCACGTGAATGTTGCGGTCTAACTGACAGCGGGGGGGATATTTGGTAAATTTATAGGCAAAGGTGGAAAGCTCGGCTTGCGGATGCTTTGCCGTAACGATGTGGGAGACCTTGTTGAGGAAGGTGTAGAATACGGTGGAATAATACTCCTCACAGTCGGGGGTGATGAATTCCCCGGGGGCGTATTCGAAGGGTTTGGTGTCGTGGGGCGCCATTCTTCCGGGAAACTGGTGGTCTTCGTTTCCCACAAAGACGTTTGTGACGCCGGTTTCG
Organism: Eubacteriales bacterium; assembly: GCA_045631365.1. Classification (GTDB taxonomy): domain Bacteria; phylum Bacillota; class Clostridia; order Oscillospirales; family CAG-272; genus UMGS1696. The sequence continues at coordinate 13,896 of JAZQUQ010000022.1, forward strand.
TCGATGATTTGGATCACGGAAGCGGCAACGGCATTGATTACAAGGTCGCTGAAGAAATTCACATGGTCGGATTCTTCCCACGGGAGGGGATTGCCCTCGTCGTCCGTGTTCCGATACTCCGTGATCTCGGGATCATAGAGGGGGCTGTTTTGAACCAGGCGGTGCATGTTATGAGTCACCGGAAGGCGCTTTATTCCTGCATCCGCTCTTCGGTCGACAAGACACGGCAGGGAGGAAACGGTGTTCACCTTGTTCCGCATCAGCATTCGCTCGGTTTTTCCTGTTGTATCGCTGAAGCAAAGGTGCCATCCGCGGACCTCAAAGGGGGATTTTTCTCTGTAATTTGTCTTGGTAACGGACAAGCTGGGCATGGGATCGAACACAAGTCCGATGTCCTCTTCCCCGCGGATCCAAAGGATGCCGAGGTTCTCTTCGAGGAAGTCGTAGACACCGTTCTGTGCGCCGTACGCTGTGGTTCCGAAGATGTACACGGTATTGCCTACGGTGCGGATGGCAAAACCGTCGCTGCCGAACCGCTTTCCGTTATCCAAAGTCGAGCGGAGCCAGGCGATATCCTCGGGGAAGAGCGTCTCAAGCTCAGGCAGGCTGTCGGGGGTGCCGATGACGATGGCGTTTCCTTCCGTTTTTTCGGTGAGAAGGGGCAGAGCGGCACCCGTTACTTTTGTAATATGATACTGCAGATCCTCTGCGGCGAAGCGTTCAATCTCCGTTGCCTTTTCGGAGAGGACGATGACTGCATTGGAGCAGCCGTTTTGTGTGATGTAAAGTGACATGGGATTCTCCTTTCGGGAATGGTGATTCCCATTTTATTAAATTACCATAATTATACAGGAACCATGTATGAAAATCAAGGGAAAAACAAAAAAGTCTGCCGCATTTCGGTGAGTTACCGAACACGGCAGATCATATTCTTTTGTGTTATTTTTGGGATCCTGTGGGGCTTACAATACTGTAACCTACGTTGACCAAGTGGTCCGCTACACGCTCCAGACGGGCAACGGCGGAGATGTAGTAGGGGCTGACTTCAAGGCTGCAGTTGCCCTCGGTGAGACGGGCATAATGGGCGGCGTTGAGTGCCTTTTTCATCGCGTCTACTTCGTTTTCGATAGCAGAAAGTTGGGTAAGTCCTTCCTTGTGCAGGTTGTCGAACACGTCGGTGGAAACGGTGAACATTTGAATAATCAGCTCGTGCATCTTTCGGATGTCGGCTTTTGCGTTGTCGGAGAACTTAATGCTCTTTCCCGCCATTTCTTCGCCGATTTCGTAGAAATTCACCGCTTGGTCGCCGATTCTCTCCAAGTCGTTGAGCACATGGAGGTAGGAACCGATGGTTTTCTCGTCGCTTTCGCCCTTAAGATGTGCGGAAATCTTGATGAGAAAGTCGGTCAGCGCTTTGTTGGTGAAGTCTATGATTTCTTCGTTGTCGTTGATCTGCTGTCTGTTGCTGAGATTACCGTTTTCCAGGGCATCAAAGGACAGAAGACTGTTTTTTTCCACAAGGAAGAGCATAAAGTCCATCTCCTTCTTCACTTGAGCAAGAGCAATGTGAGGCATGGAGAGAAGTCGGTCGTCCACGTACTGGAGGTTGAGAGTTTTTTTCTCTTCCTTCTTGTCCTTGATCACCAGACAGGAATACTTGACAAGCTGCTTTACAAATGGAAGGAGCACGAGGGTGGTGGTAACATTGAAGATGACATGGAACAGGGAAACACGCATCTGCAGGGACATGGGATCGCTGCCGGGGAACATGGATACGAGGAGATTGACCACAGGCTCCTTCAAAATCCAGATGATTGCAGTGAACAGAACAGTACCCACCGTATTGAAGGTAAAGTGGATCAGTGCAACACGCTTGGAATTGGGTTTTGCACCAACGGATGCAAGAAGTGCGGTCACACAGGTACCGATATTGGCACCGAGGACGATGAACAGCGCAAGCTCAAGGGGAAGAACTCCCGTACCAACCATGGTGATAACTACACCGGTGGCAGCGGAAGAGCTTTGAATGAGTGCAGTAAAGACCACGCCCACAAGGATCAGAAGGAGAGGGAAATCAATGGTCTTGAAGATTTCCGTGAACAGATTCTCCACAAGGGGGTTGCCGAATGCCTCTTCGCTGCTCATGACGTTAAGACCGACGAAGATAAGGCCGAGACCGGAGCAGAGAAGACCTGCCAGCTTGATTTTTTCCTGCTTGAAGAAGCCCATCATGACTCCCCCAAAGGCAAGAAGGTACATCAGCATATTGAAATAATCGTTTTTCAGGGCAACGAGGACACCTGTGACGGTTGTACCGATGTTGGCACCCATGATGATGGGAGTTGCCTGCATCAGCGTCATAACACCGGCGTTTACAAGACCGATGACCATGACGGAGGTAGCGGAGGAGCTTTGGATAATGGCAGTCACACCCGCACCGATGCCCACACCGGAAAAACGGTTGTTGCTGATCTTCTCAAGAAGCTTTTTCATTCCGCTGCCCGCACTTTTTTCGAGAGCATCGCCCATGAAGTTCATACCGACGATGAATACCCCTACACCGGCAAGAAGCCAGATCAGGCTTTGGAGCAGCTGCAGAATCTCTGCTGTTGTTAACATGTATTTTTATTCTCCTTTTTGTATATTGGCACCATTTTATGCCATTATAATTATACAGGATATTTTTTCGAAAATCAACTGGAGAATATTCCAAAATTCAAAAATTGATTTTGTCAAATTTTAAAAAAAACAATACCCCTGTTATAGAATAAAGATTTTTTTGGGGGATTTACAAATATTGAGGATATATCCTCAATATTTGAGGGGACCTTTTTTGAAAAAAGTCCCCTTTATAGTAGTTATTGTGTTTTTGCTTAGCCGGGTTCGCCCGCTTCCCAGCGTCTCTTTACTTCTTCGTAGACGGAATCGGGAATGGGATCGCCGCCCGGGATGTAGTTGGATACGCACTGATCCCCTGCGGATTCAATGAAGGTGCAGAATTTGTCGTTGCGGTATGCATCCCGTTCTGCTTTGTTGCGGAGATTGGGCACATCAACGGAAGCGTTGCCGTTCACGATGGAACGGTAACCGAGGATTCCGGGAATACACATATCCACCGCTTCGTAAACGCCGATGGAGCGTTCCTTTGCCACTTCGTTTCCGAGAATGGACTGAATAAAGTAGTGGGTGGTGTAGAAGTCCGCACCGCCGTGACCGGAACGTGCCGCTTCTTCAATGAGCGTTTCGGGTTCGTAGGTTTCAAAGTCCCCCTTGCCGTTCCCCTTGTCCCCTTCGATGTAGGCGGCAAGCTTACCGTCGCCAAGATCCTTCATGGCACCCTTGTCTCCGTTCAGCTGGTAGTTGGAGTGTCCCACGTGCTTGATATTTCCGTTGACACTCTTTACGATGGCACCGTTTTCGAGAGTAACGATCAGCATACCGCCGCAGCCGTAGTTGTTGCCCAGGTTCCGCATGAAGGGCATGTTCTGTGTCTCAAAGCCCGACACCTTTACGGGACGGAGGCCGGTCATCTTCAGAATGGGGCCCAGAGAATGGGTGTTGTAGAAGGTGGAATAGCAGCGGTTTCTCCAATGGTCCCGTTCGCCATAGGTGATCTGAGGCCAGATGGAGGAGCAGTCGTGGATGTATTCGCCTTCCGCGTACATCAGCTCACCGATGTCACCGCGGCGGTACCGTTCTCTCATTTCCCAGCGAACGGGGGTGTAGCAGTAGTTTTCCGCATAGGCATAGATTTTGCCCGTCCGTTCTACCGCTTCGATGAGGTCAACGGCTTCCTTCATGTTGGCGCAGGTGAGACATTCGGTCATGATGTGACGTCCGCTTTCAAGAAGACGGATGCCGAAGGTGGCATGCTCGTGGGCATAGTTTGCAAGGATGACCGCATCCATATCGTGCTGAATGAAGTCGTCGAAGGAGGGATAATATGCCACGTTGTACAGCCCCGCTTCCTCTGCAGCTGCACGGACGTTGTCAAGGAGGGGGAGGTACTTATCGCAAACCGCAACAAGCTCTGCATCGGGATTGTTGAGAAGCTGACGGATAGCAGTCATGCCCCGTCCGCCGCCGAATACGCCTATTTTCAGTTTTGCCATGGTGGAGGCTCCTTACGTTATGGTTTTAGAGGGCTGGTCGCTCTCAAAAGAGGGGGGAATGCATTATTTTTTCGGAATTTTATCCGGGTTCGCCCGCTTCCCAGCGTCTCTTTACTTCTTCAAATATGGAATCGGGAATATCCTCTACAGTGCGGCTGTTGAAGGGCGCGCATTGATCCCCTGCGGATTCCGCGATGGTGCAGAAGGTGTCGTTGCGGTACGCATCTCGCTCTGCCTTGTTGCGGAGGTTAGGGATATCGATGGAAGCATTGCCG
>JAZQUQ010000023.1:0-3858 GCA_045631365.1 Eubacteriales bacterium
CCCCACTTTTCAAAAACTTTCAATGAAAGGCAAGGGGCTTCCGATGCCTTTCCTGAATTACAATCCCATCAACCTTTGTAACACAACCGTAAAACCACCTCTTATACCAAAAAATCGGTGCTTTGACAAAATCAAGGCACCGATTTTCTTATTTTGTTGTTCTGTCCCGTGAGAAAAGTATCCCTTACTCCTCAAAATGATCCGGAATAACCGCTTCTTCCTCTTCCCCTTCCACGGGTTCCGAAGAATCGAGGATAACCGTCTGCTTCGCGTAATCACGGAGGGGCGGGTCTGTCATATAATATCCAAGCTCGGTGGGAAGATTCTTTCTGCGGAGCTTTTTCTCGAGGAACTGTCGGATCAACGCACTGATCACCGCCGCCGCAGGAACACCGATAATCATGCCCGCAAAGCCGAAGAAGCCCCCCGCAATGGTAATGGCAACCAGCACCGCAAGGGAGGTCATTCCCGTAGAGCTGCCGAGAATCTTCGGCCCGATGATGTTTCCGTCCAGCTGCTGGATGATGAAGATCATCAGAATAAACCAAAGGGTCTTTGAGGGATCGGCAATAAAGACGATAAACGCGCTGGGAATAGCACCGATAAACGGCCCGAAGAAGGGAATGATGTTGGTCACGCCGATGATCACGCTGATCAGGGGTGTGAACGGCATTTTCGCAAGATTCATCACGATAAACGTCAGAAAACCGATGATCACCGAGTCGATGATCTTGCCGAGGAGGAAACCGCCCACGGTCTTGTCCGTATACCGCATCAGATAAATCAGATTCAGATAGTGGCGGCGTCTCAAAAGGGCAGCAAGCCCCCACTTCATCTTAGCGATCAGCCGTTCCTTTCCGAGAAGGAGATAGATCGCGGCGATCACGCCGATCAGAGCATTCTTCACCTCAACCACAAACTTGCTTCCGTATTTCAGAATATAGTTTGCCGCCATTTCAAGGTAATCGGAAAAACTGTTGATCAGCGCCTTGATGTCCGTAGTCAGCTCGTTGACGTCAAGGAACTCCGACAAGGTCTCGTATTCCCCGTTGAACAGGGGGAAATCACGGATAAACTTGTCTACGATGCTCTGTGCCGCCGATACGTAGGATTCAATCTGCGTCTCAAGGTCCATGAAGCTCTTCACAACCTGAGGAACGATGAGCCACACGATAACCGTTACAATAGCCCCGAAAATCAAGAAGGTCAGGATTACGGAAAGGGGGCGGCGCAGCTTTTTCTCCCACTTGGAGCCTTTTTTAAATCGGAGGACTTTTTTCTCGATCAGCTTCATCAGCGGATTGGTCAGATAGGCAATGATCAAACCGTAGATAAAGGGAGAAAGCACATCCGCCACTCGCTTGAAAAATCCCGAAATCGTGGTGAAATTGGTAAGAATCAGAAAGAACGTGAGACAAGTCAGAATGACGCCCAAGGCATACAGCGCAATGGTACGATATTTATGGTTTTTCAAAAAATCAAGCACAGAAACACCGCCTTCCCTTAAATTTTGATCTTTTTTTACTTATTATACCGCCGATTGAGTTTCAGGTCAAGGTGCAGAAAATAAATTTTTAATTAATATCACGGTACTGTACAAATAATCTGAAATATGCTATAATGTCAACAGTGAAATCTCTGATTTTCGGGAGTGCTTATGTCCAAACAAACTACAAGCTATCAATGTCCCTGCTGCGGTGCGGAGCTGAATTTTTCTGCAGCAGACGGCAATATGCAATGCGAATACTGCGGCAGCGAGCTGGATATCGAAGCCGTCAAGGAATTCAACGAATCCCTCGCCCGTGCATCGGAAACCGCGGAAGAACCCGCCATCCCCTCCTACGAGGATATGCCTCAGGCGGAAGACAAGTGGGATGATGAGGATATGAACGTCTACGTTTGTCCCTTCTGCGGTGCGGAAATCGTCACCGACGACACCACCGCCGCTTCCAAATGCCCCTACTGCGACAACAATATGGTATACAACGCCAAGATTTCGGGAGAAAACAAGCCCGACGTGATCATCCCCTTTAAAGTGACGAAGGAACAGGCGGAGGCCGCACTCAAGAAATTCTACGAAGGCAAGTTTTTCCTCCCCAAATCCTTCAAGAGCGAAAACCGCATCAAGGAAATCAAGGGCGTGTACGTCCCCTTCTGGATTTACGACTGCGACGTGGACGCCTCTTTTTCCTACGACGCTACGAGAAGCCGTACCTGGAGCGACAGCCGCTACATATACACCCGCACCGACCATTATCTGGTCGATCGCCGTGCAAGTATTCATTTTGACCGAATCCCCGCAGACGGCTCCACCAAAGCGGACGATGCGTATATGGAAGCCATCGAACCCTTCGATTACAACGAGCTGATCCCCTTTGAGAAGGCATATCTTTCGGGCTTCCTTGCGGACAAGTACGACGTTGCCTCCGCGGACATGAAGCCCCGAATTCAGGAACGAACAAGCTCCAGTGCAGATACCTTTGCACGAGGAACCGTAAACGGCTACGACTCGGTTATAAAGAAGAGCGGAAACGTGAATTTCAAAAACACCAACGTAAAGTACGGTCTCTTCCCCGTATGGATGCTGAACACGAGCTACAAGGGTAAGCTGTACAGCTTCGCCATGAACGGACAGACGGGAAAAATGGTGGGCAATATGCCCTGTGATTCGGGGAAATACTGGGCGACCTTTGCCGTGACCACAGCTGCAGCCATGATTCTTGCCATTCTGATCGGAGGTGTGCTGTAATGAAAAAAATCCTGTGGATTCTTGTCTCCGTGATGATGCTCTCGCTGACTGCCGTGTCCGCATCGGCGGTGCAGTACGTCTATGACAACGGAAATATCCTGACCGATTCGGAGGAAGCCTATCTTGAGTCCTTGGCGGAATCGGAAGGGGCAAAATACGGCATCTCCATCGTGATCCTGACCGAAGACGGCATTGGCGGTGCCGATCCCATGATGTATGCGGCAGACTTTTACGATGACGGCGGGTTCCTTGACGACGGCGTGATCCTTTTTCTCGAAATGGAAGAGAGAGACTGGCAGGTTGTCAACACGGGAATGATGATGAACGTCATCGAAAGCTATGAGCTTGACTATATCGGCAATAACGCAGTCCCCTATTTTTCCAAGGGAGACTACGCCGAAGGCTTTGAAGCCTTTATCCTCATCGCCTCCGATTTCACGGACCGATATCTCTATGGCAGCTCGGACGACTACTATTATGAAGACGACTATTATTACGGTGACGATTATTACGACGGTTATGCAGAGGACGAACTTGGCTTCTCCTTTTACGCCATCGCGTTTGTAGTCTCCTTGATTATAGCGTTCCTTGTGTGCAGCGTATTCAAAAAGCAGTTGACTACAGCGGTGAAAAAATCCGGTGCCTCGGACTACTTCAAGAGTGAGAACGCCAACATCACCCATTCCGCCGACCGATTCCTCTACAGCCGCACCAGCAAGGTAAGAAAATCCTCGGACAACAGCAGCGGCAGCAGATCGGGCGGAAGCAGCCGTTCCTTCTCAAGCTCCTCGGGCCGTTCCCATTCAGGAGGCGGCGGAAAATTCTGAGCAGCAGAGGAAGGGTTTTCCGATCAAAAAAAATCGACTTTTTTCAAAAAAGCTATTGCATTTCCTTCGCTGATGTGATATAATACAGAAGCTGAAGGAAATATGGTCTGTTGGTCAAGCGGCTAAGACGACGCCCTCTCACGGCGTAAACGGGGGTTCGATCCCCCCACGGATCATGAAAAAAACTCTATGTCATCTGACATAGAGTTTTTTTACGTCCATGGAGGATGAGAACGCCCATGAAAGTTCCTAAGTTGTCTCCCCCACCCAGCCTAAGCACAG
>JAZQUQ010000024.1:0-7867 GCA_045631365.1 Eubacteriales bacterium
ACGCCCCTTTGTCGCTGCAGTCTTATTCCTTTTCAACGTCCTCGGGGAGCACGAAGACAGACTTCTCCTTCACGGGGAAGAAGAGGATCAGCTTGCCGGGCATGAGTACATTCATGTATTCGTAGTACGCACTCTTGATGATCAGCCCGTTCTCCTCGGTATATTTCTTGACAGCTTCCACCGCCTTCTCGATGCTGTTTTCCACCTCTACGCTGACGTAAGAGGACGCGGGAAGTTCCCACTTGGTCCATCCCATGGGGGCAAAGGAGCCGTCCTTCACCTCAAGACCTGCGGTATACAGACCTTCGCCGTTCTCCCATTCTTCCAGGGGCACGGTCAAGGAGCTGCGGACTCCCCAGAAGCCCACGGGCAAACCTCTCACGTCTCGCTTAACAAGGGAATCGATCTCTGCCATTCCTTCATTTGCCTTTTTCCAAAGTCCGTTTACAAAATCCTCTCCGTCTCTTGTGGATCCCTGCTTTCCGATGACGGTAAATGCGTCCTTGCGGCATCTTCTGATAACCATATTTCTAAACCTTCTCTTTCGTTATTCTTTCGTATGTTTATTTGTTCAAAGCCCCGTAAATGAGCCTTGTAATCAACTTGCTGTAGGAGATCCCCGAATGGATCATCAGGCGGGGATACATGGAGATGGGGGTGAAGCCGGGGATAGTGTTGATCTCGTTGAACACGATCCGTCCGTCCTTGGTGTAGAAGAAATCCACTCTCGAAAGCCCCCTGCAGTCGAGCACCTTGAACACGGTCAGTGCATATTCCTTTGCCCGTGCCGTTTCCTCCTCCGTCAGCCTTGCGGGAATGTAGAAGGAGGAAGCGTCACTTACGTATTTGGTCTCGTAATCGTAAAATTCGCTGCCCACCTCGATCTCCGCGGGGACGGATACGGTGTACTGCCCGTGTTCCTCCAGCACCGCAAGCTCGATCTCCGAGCCCGTGATGCATTCTTCAATCATGATCTTTTCGCCCTCCGCAAAGGCGAGCTCTGCAGCTCGTGCAAAATCTGCGGCGGTTTTCACCTTGGATGCGCCCACGGATGAACCGGAGCAGGCGGGCTTCACGAACATGGGATATCCCCCAAGAAGCGTTTCACACCGCTCACGAAGGTCTTCCACCGATTCGGCACCGCGATGTGCCACCGCCATTTTCGCCATGGGAATGGCTGTCTCCATAGAGAGGATGGCTTTGGTCAGCGCCTTATCCATGCACATCGCCGAGGACGTGCATCCGCATCCCACTACGGGAATACCCGCCACCGCGAACAGTCCCTGGAGGGTACCGTCCTCTCCGCAGGCACCGTGGAGAATGGGAAGAACCGCATCGCATGGGATCTCACGTTCCGATTCCCCTACCGAAGCGCAAAGTCTGCCCTTTGCCAGATCCAGTCTTACCTCGGGAAGCTCCCCCTGCCGCCACGTGTTGTTTTTGATGGCATCAAGCTCCCCTTCGTAGAGGTACCATTTTCCGTCTCTCGTAATACCGATCATGGAAACGTTGAATTCCGTTCGGTCAATGTTGGAGAGAACTGCATAGGCGGAAGAAAGGGAGACCTCGTATTCCGAGGATTTTCCGCCGAAAAGAACCGCTGTGTTTATCATAAATACCTCGTTTTGTCACCGAAGGTGACATACAAATCGTTTATAAAATTTCGGTCCCCGAAGGGGATTAAAAACGGTTGGTCCCGTTTTTAAAGAAATTTTATGGCGTGAAACAGATTAACTTCAAGTCCAAGCTTAACATAACTTTCACGCTGAATCCTTTCAATGATAAGGCTATATGCTCTATTCTATGCCCAAAATCGGGCGATTTTTCCTGTTTTACGCATCCGCCGGAGAAGTGCTGCCCCGTCTTGACAGCATATACTCCACGGAATCTCGGAGCGCCTGCCAGCTGGCGTTGATGATGTCGGGGGACACGCCCACGGTACGCCATACGGACACGCCGTCGGTGGATTCGATAAGAACCCGAACCGCAGATGCCGTAGCACTCGAATCAAGGACGCGAACCTTGTAGTCCGTCAGATGCATTTCCCCGATTTCGGGATAAAAACGGGTCAGCGCACGACGGAGGCACACGTCCATGGCGTTGACGGGACCGTTTCCCTCTCCCGCGCTCAGCTCCTCGCTGCCGCCCACGGAGATTTTGATCATCGCCCAGCTCCGCATTTCGTCGGTCTGATGGGCAGCGGCATCCGCATCCTCGTCCACGATCACCTTGAAGTCAAGAAGCTCGAAGCTGCGCCGACGGATCCCGAATGCCTCGGTCAAAAGGAGAGCAAGGGAAGCCCCCGCATCCTCGTAGCTGTAGCCCGCCGCCTCTTTTTCCTTGATGATCTCGGCGGCACGGATGATCACGGGATCATTTTTGGACAGGGTACCGTCTTCGAGACTCTTGATGATCTCGTCCATCCCCTCGCCAAGGCTTTTCTCGGAAATCAGCTCACGGAGTTTTTCCATCACCGCCGCACGGCCGGAAAGACCGCTGATGAGGATGTTCCGCTTGTTCCCCACCGCCTCGGGGGAGATATGTTCAAAGGTTTTCGGGGCTTTGTTCACCCCGTCGATATGCGCACCCGCCTTGTGGGTGAAGGCATAGCCCCCCACAAAGGGTTCGTTTTCGCTGAAGGTAAGATTGGCGGTCTCGTTGACAAACCGCGCCGTTTTGGTCAGCCGTCGGATGTTGTCCCCGATGCAGTCGAACCCCAGTTTCAGCTGGAGAACGGGGATCAGGGTGTTGAGGTTGGCATTGCCGCACCGTTCACCGATGCCCGAAACGGTTCCGTGGACCTGCATTGCCCCCGAAAGGACAGCGGAAACGGAACACGCCTCTGCCATACCCAGGTCGTTGTGGCAATGGATTCCGATGCTGCCGAAGCGATCGGTAACCGCCTTTGTGATCATGCCGATAACGTCGGGGAGCATACCGCCGTTGGTGTCGCAGAGAACCACACGGGAAGCTCCCGCCTTCAAAGCCTCATCCACCACCCGAAGGCTGTACTCCGCATGATCGGCATAGCCGTCGAAAAAGTGTTCCGCATCAAAAATGACCTCTTTCCCCGCCGCTCGGAGATAACGGATCGTGTCGGAGATCATGCGTAGGTTCTCCTCCGCCGTGGTGCCGAGGACGTTCGCCACCTGATACAGCCAGCTCTTGCCGTAGATCACCGCACAGGGTACGGGAGCAGAGGCGGCATCGGGCAAAAAAAGATCATCTTCGCACCGCTCCCCCGCCCGTCTCGTCTGAGAAAAGGAGCAAAGCTTGGAATTAGCAAGAGAAAGCTTTCCAAGCTCACCGAAAAATTCACGGCTGTGAGCATCGCAAAGCATCCCCGCCTCAATATAGGATACACCGATCCTGTCAAGCGCGCGGATCACCTTCACCTTGTCGTCATCATTGAAGTTGATCCCCGCCCCCTGCGCCCCGTCACGCAAGGTCGTATCAAATATCTCAATCTTCATGCTTCCTCCTTGTGGGGGACGAGGGGACGCGTTAGGGGGATCCTCCCCCTAAAACCCTCTGCCGGGGACCGGTCCCCGGACCCCATTCTGTTGGGGATAATTATTTGGGCTGCTGAAATCTTGTTTTGCCGAAATTACAGCAGATAATACCTAAAGATATCCTGTACAAAAGTTTTAGTCAAGTTTTTTCCGAATTCCGCATAGCGGAACTTCGCAAACTCGCGGGGGTTGAGGGGACAGCGCCCCCCTTAATCGTTCCCCTTGGCTTTGTCCCACTTGTTTATAGCGTTCAGGTACGCTTTGATGGAGGATTTGACGATGTCGGTGGACACGCCGCGTCCTGTGAAGCGGGATTCGCCGTCTTTGATTTTCACTTTGGCTTCCCCGAGGGCGTCCGTGCCTTCGGTGAGGGCTTGGATGTTATAGGAAACCAGCTCTACTGCATCCGCACCTGCGATTCGGTTGATCGCATTGAAAGCGGCATCGATGGGTCCTTCCCCCGGTGCGGCTTCCGTGATCATTTCCCCCGTTGTGCCGTCGGAAAGGGTCACAAGGCACATGGCTTTGATCTTGTTTCCCGACTGAATCTGGAAGGTGGAGAGGGAATACCGTCCCTCAATGGAATCCAAATATTCGCTGACGATGGCGCGGATATCGTCGTCGGTGACCACGTTTTTCTTATCCGCAATCTCCTTGAATCGGGCGAAAGCGGCATCCAATCCCCCTTCGTCCAGGGAATATCCCAATTTTGCCACCCGCTCTGCAAAGGCATGGCGGCCGCTTAATTTGCCGAGGATGATGGTGTTGTCCGTCAGGCCGATATCCTCGGGTTTCATAATCTCGTAAGTCTCACGGGAGCGGATCATGCCGTGCTGGTGGATTCCGCTGGCGTGGGCAAAGGCGTTGGCACCCACAACCGCCTTGTTGTAGGGCACGCGCATCCCGGAAAGGGAGGATACCAGTCGGCTTGTTTCGATAATTTCTTTTGTTCGGATGTTGTGGGTCACGCCCATCCGATCTTTTCGTACCGTCAGCGCCATGACTACCTCTTCCATGGGGGTGTTGCCCGCCCGTTCGCCAAGACCGTTCACGGTACATTCCACCTGATCGGCACCTGCGGCAACAGCGGCGAGGGTGTTGGCGGTTGCCATGCCAAGGTCGTTGTGGCAATGGACGCTGACCTTCACCGAAGGAGGCAGGGCATCCTTTACCTTGCGGATCAAAGCGAACATTTCCTCGGGGGTCGTATATCCCACCGTGTCGGGAACGTTGATCACCGTTGCTCCCGCCTCTGCCGCGAGGGTAACCGCCTGCAAAAGGAAATCGGGATCCGTTCGTGCGGCATCCTCGGGAGAAAACTGCACCTCATCAAAGAATCGGCGGGCATATGCCACATATTCTTTGATTCGATCCAGCGCTTCCTCACGGGTGATGTTCAGCTTATGAGTCAGATGCACGTCGCTTGTGGCAATGAACACGTGGAGTCTGGGGTGTGCGGCGTTCTTTAACGCTTCCGCCGCTGTATCGATATCGTTCTTGGTCAGTCGGGCAAGGGCGGATACGGTGCTTGTCTTCACGTTTTCCGCCACCCGCTGCACCGCGGCAAAATCCCCCTCAGAGGATGCGGGAAAGCCGGCTTCGATCACGTCGACCCCAAGCCGTTCCAACCCCATTGCAAGATCATATTTCTGTCCCACGCTGAAGTGGACACCGGGAGTCTGTTCCCCGTCCCGCAGGGTGGTATCGCAAAAATACACGGTACGTTCTGCCATTACCAAGACCGTTCCTTTCGTAAATGTTACAGAGTAATCACCGCTGCCCGTACGTTGCCGCCGTAATCCTTCAGGGGGCGGGCGGCGTGCCCTTTCGCTTCCGCATACCCGATTACCGCCGCGGACTGCTCCGAGCCGTGCTCCAGAATCATGAATCCGCCCTCGTTCAGATGGGGGATATAGCAATCGATGATCGCTTTCAATATGGACAAGCCGTCTCCGCCGTCGGTCAGCGCGTGGGATGGCTCCGCGGAAAGCTCGGGCTCCAAGGTTTCCATCTCCTCCGCCGTCACATAGGGAGGATTGGCAGAAATCACGTCAAATTTTTCGTCGGGAGCGAACAAATCCGTTGTGGCGTCTCCCACAATCGTACGCATCCGCTCGCCGATTCCAAGGCGGGCAAGGTTTTCCTCTGCCACCGCCATGGTTTCGGGATAAAGCTCCACGGCAGCTCCCGTGAGATCCTTCCGATACCGGAGAACCGCCGCGGGGATACATCCGCTTCCCGTACAAAGGTCAAGGAATCTGCCGTTTTTCGGGGCGTGGGCAATGATGTATTCGCAAAGAACCTCCGTATCCGCACGGGGAATCAGACAGTTCTCGTTCACCGTGAAGGGAAGCCCCATGAACTCCCATTCCCCCAAAATATACTGGAGAGGATATCGGCTGCACCGCTTTTCCACCGCCGCCGAAAGCTCAGAAGACTCGGGCAGAGTCTCGTCGAGGGCTGCTCGGAGAAGGGCTCCGCTTTTTCCCGTAAACCGTTCGCAAAGGAGGATGGCTTCATGCATTGCCGTTTCGATTCCCGCTGCAGCAAGGGTCTCCGCAATCAGACGGACGGTCATTCTGCACTTCCTTCGGTCGAACCTTCGGAATTTTCAGCGGATTCTTCAGCGGATTCTTCCTTGCCGAGGAGGGATTCTTCAAATTCATTGGGGATGGCGTGCTTGAGAGCGGTGAGGGCTACCTCAAGCTGATCATCATCGGGTTCCTTGGTAGTAATTCTCTGCAGCCACAGACCGGGTGCGGAGAGAATCTTCACAAGGAAGTTGTCGCTATGCTTGCCTGCCACCATGAGGAACTCAAAACCGATTCCCACGATCAGAGGGAGCATCAACAGCTTGGAACCGAAGCGAACCCAAACATTGTCCCATGTGAGGAAGGAGTTGAGGATGATGGAAATAAACAGCATCACGAAAATAAAGCTGGTACCGCATCTCGGATGGAAGCGGCAGCATTTTCTTGCATTTTCGGGGGTGAGGGGAAGTCCTGCCTCAAAGCAGGCAACGGACTTATGCTCCGCACCGTGGTACTGGTAGGTTCGTCGGATATCGCTCATAAAGGAAACGCCCCAAATGTAGAGAACAAAGATTCCCATACGGATCAATCCTTCGATCACCGCCTTCAGGAAGGGGATTTCCACGTTCAGGAGAGAATCCACGCCTTTGGTGACAAAGGTAGGAAGCATAAGGAACAGCCCCACACCCAGCACCAGTCCGAGAACCATCCCAAGGAAGGACACCACCTTCATGAGGTTATCGCCGAACTTTTCCTGAATCCACTTTTCAAACTTAGTTTCGGGTTCATCCTCGATCCCAAGCATTTCTGCCGACTTGGTGAGGGTGTTCATGCTGAGGATCATCTGCTCCACGAAGCTGACGCATCCGCGGACGATGGGGAGGTTGCAGATTTTATACTTTTTCCGGAGGGAAACGGATTTGGTGTTGTCGAGGGAAATCTTCCCGTCCGCACCGCGAACCGCAAGGCTCACGTTTTCCCCGGATTTCATCATAACGCCTTCAAGAACCGCCTGTCCGCCTACGATACCGAGGCGAGGGTCCACCGATTTTTTCTCTTTTTTCATCATGTGATCAATCCTTTCTTTCGCATTTGTGCTTCCGGCACAAGCGAAGCCCTGTTTTAACAGGTTTCTATTTATTATATCACATCTCTCCCCTCGAAGTAAAGACAATCTTGTACAATAAACGGTCAGAATCTGTGAAAATCCATAAAAATTCCGTTATCCTCCGTTTTTTTGCGGCAAAATTGAGCAGCCCTTGTCCATTGTCCGGACAGAGTTGGAAAAGGAAAACAGGCTTCCTCCGTTCCGACACAAGCAGAAGATTTCTTTGATAAGGGTGAAAAAGCCCATCTCTTGTTGACAAAGATGGGTTATTCTGATAAAATATTAAAGTAACCAAATTATGGGGAGGGGGGAAATTGTGTCCTTACGGCAATCTTTTGACGATCTTGGGCTTTTCCACGTTGATCTCATCGAAAAAGAAGAAACCGTATCCACCAGCACCGACTGCAGGGACCGAATCAAAACCCACGCTCCCGCCCGTCCCTTTCTCATCCTCGCCCACACCCAGACGGGGGGCAGAGGCAGACAGGGGAAATCCTTTTCCTCACCCAAAGGGGGACTCTACATGAGTCTTGCTCTTCGCACCGAAACGGAGCTGACCCAAACGGTCCGCATCACGTCGGCGGCTGCCGTTGCGGTCTGCCGTGCCATCCGTGCCGTATGCGGGTTGGAGTGTGAAATCAAGTGGGTCAACGATATCTACAGAAACGGCAGCAAGCTGTGCGGCATTCTGACGGAAGCCATCAACGATTACACCC
>JAZQUQ010000025.1:0-1886 GCA_045631365.1 Eubacteriales bacterium
CCCACCTCCCACAATATCATCACCCTCGACGTGGAGAACCGCGGCTGGGCCAAGGCCTACCGTAAGTACGATCTGGTCTTCCGCCTCCGTAGCACGGCGGGGAAGGACTACGTTGTGCCTGTTGAATGCGACAACCGTAAGTGGATGCCCGGTGTCAAGCAGAGCATTCGACTCCAGCTGGACTGCCGCCATATCCCCGCAGGTGACTACGAGCTGGCCATGGGTATGTTCGAGGAGAATACCCCCATCAAGTGGGCGCTGAAGGACACCGCCTTCGACGGCGCGTTCTATACCCTGGGCGGGGTGAAGGTCAAGGAGAACTGATCCGGCGCTATATCAAAAGGCAATCCTACGGGGTTGCCTTTTGATGTATGCGACAAAACCAAACGCATATATTTGGTCATATCTACAATCTTGGGAAAAGGCTATTGACAAACAGCACGTTATGGTGTATTGTTACAATAGCACAGTCGAAATGGAGGACAAGTGTATGAAACGAATTCTGTGGCCCATGATGCTCGCTGTTTGTCTGCTCTCTGCATTGTGTCTCAGTGGTTGCGGCCAAAATAAACCCGACGGGATAAATCATACCTCCGAAATCCTCATAAACGAAGAAGCCTTTCCCTCGGATCTGGTCTGGTTTAGCCATTTGAGTGGCCCCGCAAGCGGTACCGGAATTCTCCCTGTTCCTCCATATAGGACGGACGCTACGGTAGGCGCGAATGGTATATGTGAAGCTCGAGTTCCCCAAACAGAAAAGAAACTGCAAGACTTGCTGGGCTTGAATGACGAGACCTATGCACGGGATTTTGGCAGTTTGTCATGGCATGGGTACTGTAAGTATGAAGACACGGAATTGATCTATTTTCAGGTGGATGAAAATGCGGAGAATAACGGTCAGCCCGTGACCCATGCGGGGAAGCGCATGATCGCAGAGCGTTGCGGTGATGCTGTGTACATCACCGACATAACAGACATTGTCCAATCTTCCGGGGAATTATCGACTTCGTATGACGGCCGAATCGGATCGAAATATTATCTTGAATATGGTTATTACGATCTGAACACCCACGAGGCCAAGGCCTACACGCATGAGAGTGAACTGCCGCTTGCCAAGCATGAGGCTTACGTTGTATATGATTATTCTTGCTTGAATTCCTTATTGAAAGAACACGAAATCGGCAGTTCCTATTTTGAGGATGTGGGTTGCGTGGGTGTTTGCCAGTTGGGCAACCGCCTGTATGTGGTCATGGCAAGCCGAAACAGGTTTCGTGAAGGGACTGATGAAAACGGTAATTTTATCTATGAAGGTGAGGATGTCTATCTCGTTACGCTGAATACCGAAACGGATGAAATTTTGTATTTGCAGAAGTACCATTTGGCTGACTATTTTGGCGACAGATATAGACTTTTCCAACAAAGCAGTGACGGTGAGCTGCTGACACCCATGGTTGCAGATACCGTTGCCCCCTGATAGCATTCCCGTATGTGCGAGTGCGAATCGCGATATACAGCAACGGATGAGACAGTACGTTCAACCACCCCATCGTTATTTACTGAGATTTTGCAAAACCCCTTGACAAATCTCAAAAAATGTGCTATCATATACCATCATAAACCTGTGACGAAGAATAGTACCCGTTCCCCTCTGCCATAGAGACCCGCCGATGCTGGAAACGCGGGACAGAGACACGGCGAATGGACTTCCGAGGGCAGACCGAGCCGAACCGCGTGTTCGGGGTAGTATCTGACGGCCGCATACCGTTACCATGCAAAGAGGAGGGAAGCACCATGGGTGAAGTCCCTCAATCGTGGGTGGTACCGCGGATTTTTAACAAAAATTCGTCCCCGACAGTAAAAATCTGTCGGGGACTCGTTTTTTTAGG
>JAZQUQ010000026.1:0-7394 GCA_045631365.1 Eubacteriales bacterium
GGGGCTTCTTACAGCCTTAGCTTCACCGGTGGAGTAACCGGGCATGTTGTAGTGGTGCATATATCTCTTGGTTTCTTCTTCGGAGATACCGTCGAGAAGCTGAACGTCAGCGATGGAGCCGAGGGGTGCGATGGTCATAACCTGAGTCTGACCTCTGGTGAACATACCGGAACCGTGGTCACGGTTGAACAGGGGTACTTCAGCAGCGAGGGGACGGATCTGGTCCATTCTTCTGCCGTCAACACGCTTTTGTTCGTCGAGGAGCCAGCGGCGTACGATCTGCTTCTGAACCTTGTAAAGAACTTCGTCCAGAACAACGTGCATTTCGTCGTTGCCTTCGTCGAACTTATTGTAAACCGCTTCGGTAATGGGAGCCATTCTTGCGTCGCGGATGTTCTTGTCGTCGGTATCGAGAGCAACCTTTACGTCCTCGGAGCAGAATGCATAAACTGCATCGTAGAGGTCGTGGTCGATCTCGCAGGAGGGATATTCGAACTTGGGCTTGCCGATTTCAGCAACGATGGAGTTGATGAAAGCAACCAGCTTCTTGATTTCTTCGTGAGCCAGCATGATGGCGTCGAACATATCGTCGTCGGGGATTTCGTTTGCACCCGCTTCGATCATAACAACCTTCTTTTCGGTACCTGCAACCGTCAGCTCGAGGGAGCTCTTTGCGCGCTGTTCCGCTGTGGGGTTGATTACGAAGCCGTCTTCTTCGGTTCTGCCAACGAACACGCCGCCGATGGGACCGTTCCACGGAATATCGGAGATGGAGAGAGCGATGGACGCGCCAACCATTGCAGCGATTTCGGGAGAGCAGTCGTGGTCAACGGAAACAACGAGGAGGGAGATTGCAACGTCGTTGCGAAGGTCCTTGGGGAAGAGAGGACGGATAGGACGGTCGATCACACGGGAGGTCAGGATCGCCTTTTCGGAGGGGCGACCTTCTCTCTTGAGGTAGCTGCCGGGGATTCTGCCCACAGCATACAGTCTTTCCTCAAAGTCGATGGACAGAGGAAGGAAATCGATGCCGTCACGGGGACGTTCAGATGCGGTAGCGCAAGCAAGGATGGCGGTATCGCCGTATCTTACGAGAACGGAACCGTTTGCAAGACCTGCCATCTTACCGGATTCGATTACGAGAGGTCTGCCTGCGAATTCATAAGAAAACTTTCTGTAAGCTTCAAACATAGCACTTTACCTTTCTTTCTTTTGAAATTTTTATGTCTTTTCTCGGTCACAAAGGCTCAGCACTTAAAGATAAGTCTGAAAATTCAGGCACATCTTTAACTGCTAACCCCTTATCACCGAGTTTTTGGCTTTTAGGAATTTCTGCTCACAACATACATACAAGGTAACACCCCAAAAGGAGCGTTACCTTGATGATGAGCTGAGTAAACTGTTATCTTCTGAGACCGAGCTTCGCGATGATTGCGCGGTAGCGTTCGATATCGTTGTCCTGGAGGTAGCCGAGAAGGTTACGTCTGTGACCTACCATCTTGTTCAGACCGCGGCGGCTGTGATGGTCCTTCTTGTTCGCCTTCAGGTGTTCGGTAAGAGCGTTGATTCTGAAGGTAAGGATAGCGATCTGTACTTCGGGAGATCCTGTGTCGCCTTCATGAACTGCGTACTCTGCGATAATAGCCTGCTTCTGTTCCTTTGTGATCATTTTGTTCACCTCATAAAAATTTTTTATTCAGCCCGGCTTCTCAGTCAAAGGTTGGTGAAATGTTTTCAAACGAAAACTTTTATCCAAAAACCGTGAAACAGGCGCTGACTTTGATATTATACCACAGAATTTTCTTTTTGTAAAGGAGGAAAAACAAATTTCCCAAATATTTTTTCACCAAAAAATTCCAACGCCAATACAGCCGCTTTATGCATTTACGGAATAGTCCTTCATCAATTTTTCAAAACTGAAATATGCCTTTTCCTCACACTTGTCAATGTCAGATGGCTTTCTGCCACAAATCAGCCATTTTCTCTGCATTTCACAATTGCTTCCGTCACGTCCTTCAGCACGAGAACGCCGTCCCGGTTGTAAACGTCGATGGAAATCTCCACCAGACCGTTTCTTGCGTTCCGTCTCACCAGATTGGTCACCGTCGCTTTTCCCGTGAGAACGTCGTCCGCGAAAACGGGCTTCAGCCACTCGATCTTTGTGGACTTTCCCGCGATCAGCTCTTTCCCGAAAAAGTCCACCTCAAGATATTTTGCCCAAACGGACATAAACGACATCACACCGGGAGCGATCAGCTTCCCGAAGGGGGTGGTTTTGGCGTATTCCTCATCCGTATGAAGGGGGATGTTATCATAGTCCAAGGCAAACGCCACCATTTTTTCTTTCTCAATGACGGCGGGAGCAGTCTCCACCGCCATACCGATTTTCATATCATCAAAATACATATCTGCACCTCACCTTAAAGAGTCTTTTTACGAGATCCAATTCCAAAGCATTTCAAACAGGGGAACGACGTTGTGAATCACAGGAGCAAAGAGGATGGCAGGGAGAAAATCCGCCACCTTGATCTTTGTGATCCCCATCAGATTGAAACCGATCATAATGATCAAGAGAGACCCTGCCCCCGTCATCTCGTTGATGGCACCTGCATCCAGCAGCGGAGCGACCAATCCGGCAAGGAGAACCAGTCCCCCTTGGATCACGAACACCGCTCCTGCGGAAAGGAGAACCCCGATTCCGAGAGTGGAGGCAAGCATCATGGACGAAACCAAATCAAGGGCTGCCTTGGTGATGAGGATGGAATTGTCCCCCGTCAGCCCCGCCTGAATGGATCCCGTCACGGTCATGGAGCCAACGCAGAACAACAGGGTCGCTGTAATGATCCCTTCCGCCACGGAAACTTCCGCCACGGAAACATTGTTCCCTTTTTCACGGAATTTACTTTCAATCTTCGCTGCTCCACGGCTGATGGCACCGTCGATATCAAGGAGTGTGCCCACAATTGCCCCCAAAACCACGGACGCAATCAGCACAAGGACATTCTCCGTGGAAAGGCTTCCCGAAATCCCGATATACAGGGTACACGCCCCAAGGCCTACCATTGCCGCATGACTGACCCTCCCGGGAATCCCCTTTTTGCAAAGGAGCCCGATCCCGGAACCGATCAATACGGTGATCACGTTTACAATAACACCAAGCATTTTTCTCCTGTCCTTTCTCAAAAAAGCATCCGCCTCAAAGGAATTCGGTTCCCATGAGGCGGGTGCAATGCATATTTCAGAATCCGATGTTAATTCTCTCTGCCCAAAAGCTCGGGGCTGAATTTTGCAACGTAGTAATCGGACTGCTTTTGAATCTCCGTTTCCAGCACGTCAAATCCAAGCTCCTCCGCCAAAGTGGGAACACCGGAGAACATATTGGTACCAAGCCCCAGCCGTTCTCCCTCAATATTAAATCCCATTGCCGCAAGGGTGGTGGGGAACATATCAAAAGAGGTCATAACCCGTCCCGTTTCTCCCGCAAGGAGTCCTGTATTCACCTCAGCGGCAGCATTGATAAAGCAGTTGTACACGGTTCGCTCCGTATATTCAATCTTGCTCACCAAATAGTAATCCATCCGAGGATGGTCGCCGCTCAGCACAATCACCGTATCCTCATACCAAGCCTGTGTCTTGCACCATTCCACAAATTCCGCAACAAGGCGGTCGTTGCAGGTGACAACATTGGCTGTCTTTTGGAATTTATCGTTGTCAAGCTCAGCGTAATCATTACCGCAATACTTGCAGGTGTATCCGCCGTTGTGGTGAAGGTCAACGGTCAGCATGGTGAAGTTGAAGGGTTTTCCCCCTGCCGCAAGCTCCGTAAGCTCGGTTTTCGCAATATCGAAAAGGATGTAGTCCTCAATACCCCAGAAGCCGTTGTGGTAGTCCTTGGCAACCACGCCCTCTTCCCTTGCGGTGGCAAGGTCGTAGATTTCGTAATTGCCGTGCTGCTCGTAATATTTGTCCCGTCCGCCGAAGGCGATGTCGCTTCCGCAGAGGAACATCTGTCTGTACCCTTTTTCCTCAAGGATATCCCCAAGGGTTGTTAATCCCGAAGCAAAATATTTTTCCCGACTCATGGCATTGTTGCCGTTTTCCCCAAGGGGGAAGGAAAAAGGAATTCCCGACGAGGTAGCAAGAAGAGCCGCCACAGTCCAACCGGCACCGTTGGGACAGATAAAACCGCCCAAAGTTCCATCCGCTTTTTCCGTGAAGGAAACATTTTCCGCCGCAAGAGCGGTGAGATAAGGTATATAGTTTTCCGCCTGTCTGCCACCGTCTTCCACGGAAGCATAGGTGGATTCCATGCTTTCCACATAGATGTAAACTAAATTTTTTGTCTTCCCGTCCGCGGTGATCTCTGCCGCCTCGGGATCAACGTAGTATTCCTCGTAAAATCCCGTGCTTCCCTTGGTTACCGCAAGATAACGGGGGATTTTGAGAGCAAACACGCTGAACACCGCAGAAAAAACAAGGCAGAGACAGCACAAAACCGCCCCGATCCGCTTGCACCAAACGGCAAGGGAAGATTTCTTCGGCAGAATCACACGGTGAATCAGCAAAATCGCACCGATGTATACCGCCAGTGCCCCCAAAGCCGCAGGAACCGTTGCCAGAATCACCTCAAGGATGGTCTCAGACCCCGTACCCTGTAAGGGAGAGGAAAGAACATAAAGGAGAGTCTTGAAATCCAGCGGGAAAGTCTCCTTATACCAGACGCTGACGGAAAACAGCGCCGCACTCAAGGCAAAAATCAACCCGAACAGAATATAAGGAACCACTCGCCAAGGAAATCTTTTTTTCGTTTTTATCGATCGTTTCGTCTTTTTCATAACTGTTCCTTTTTCGAAAAAATTTACCATTATTTTCTCATAATATTGTGAACATTCGAACACTATTTTGTAAACAAAAATAATCGGCGAAAGAAATCGTCAAATGACGATTCCTCTCACCGATTATCACGGAAGATGATAGTCTTAACGAAAAGCCAAACCTTGGAAAAAGCCGCTCAAACCAAAGCCAAACTCCACGTTTGCAAAGCCCAACTTCGGAAAAAGCCGGTTGCCGAAGGCAATTCAAAATGGTGGGACCCATTTTGAAAGGCTTTTTCAGTGCGGCTCCGGCTCACTCCCGCCTAAGTATCTCCGTATGAGCCGCTTAGCCGTCCTCACCCGCAAGCCACTTTCTTCTGACTTCGGCAAAGACTTCGTCGGGGATGGGTTCGCTGTTGTGGATGTTGTTGGAAACGTACTGGTCGCCCGCGATTTCGGGGAAGCAGCACATGGTGTCGTTTCTGTACGCGTCGCGTTCTTCCTTGTTGCGGAGGTTGGGTACCTTGATGGGAGCGTTGCCTTCCACGATGGAACGGTAGCCGAGCGTACCGCAGATGCTCATGTCAGCCGCATCGTATACGTTGATGGTGCGTTCCAGAGCAACCTCGTCACCGAGAATGGCACGGATGAAGTAGTATACGGTGTAGAAGTCACCGCCGCCGTGACCTGCATTGACGGAATCCACGTTCACGGGTTCTGCCTTGTAGGTCTCGAAATCGCCCTTGCCGTTGCCCTTGTCGCCTTCGATGTAGGTGGCAATCATATCGTCACCGATATCCTTCAGCGCACCCTTGTCACCGTTCAGCTGGTAGTTGGAAACGTGGGTGGTGCTCTTCATACCGAAGTGGAGGCTCTTTACGATGGCGCCGTTGTTCAGGGTGATGATTTCCATACCAAGCGTACCGGATGCGGTACCAAGATTTCTCATGTAAGGCATGTTGGGTGTCTCGAATGCGGAAACCTGTACGGGACGCAGCCCTGTCATCTTCAGGATGGGGCCGATGGAGTGTGTGCAGTAGAAGGTGGAAGGCATCAAGTTTCTCCAATGGTCTCTTTCACCGAAGGTGATCTGAGGCCAGATTTCGGAGCAGTCGTGAACGTATTCGCATTCCGCATACATCAGTTCACCGATATCGCCGCGGAGGTAACGCTCACGCATTTCCCAACGAACGGGGGTGTAGCAGTAGTTCTCTGCGTAGGAGTACAGCTTGCCGCTTCTTTCCACCGCTTCGATCAGTTCAACCGCCTGCTTCATGTTCGCGCTCAGCAGACATTCGGACAGAACGTGACGGCCGCTGTCAAGGAAACGGATGGCATAAGGAACGTGCTCGTGGGCAGGGTTTGCAAGGACAACCGCATCCATGTCGTGGTTGAAGAAGTCCTCGAAGTTGTTGTAGTAGGTGACGTCAAACTTTCCGCCGCCTTCAGCCGCCGCACGGGCTCTGTCGATCATAGCAGGCTTTCTGTCGCATACCGCAACCAGCTCTGCTTCGGGATTGGCAACGATCTGACGGATAAAGTCGCGTCCGCGAAATCCGCCGAATACGCCGATTCTTACTTTTTTCATTGTTTTTCTCCTTAGTGAAATTTTTTCAAAAAATATGCCCTTCTGAGTTCAAAGGAATGTTTAATCAACAGAAATACAATGGCAAGCCGCTCCAAATTCAAGCCGAACGCCACGTTTGCAAAGCCTAACTTTGGAAAAAGCCGCTCGCAGAATCAACCCCAAGTTGATTCTGCGATTTCGGATGGTTGGTCCCATCCGAAAAGGCTTTTTCGGTGCGGCTCAAGTGCACTCCCGCCCAAGTATCTCTGTATGAGCCGCTTAGCCGTCTTCTCCGGCGAGCCAACGGCGCTTCATTTCGATGTAGACTTCTTCCGGAACGGGTTCGGGATTCTTGATGTTGTTGGGAACGTACTGATCGCCCGCTACGCTGGGGAAGCAGCACATCTTGTCGTTTCTGTATGCGTCGCGCTCTTCCTTGTTGCGGAGGTTGGGAATCTTGATGGGCGCGTTGCCTTCTACGATGGAACGGTAGCCGAGAGTACCGGGGATGCACATATCAACCGCGTCGTATACGTTGATGCTGCGTTCGATGGCAACTTCGTCCTCCAGGATGGAACGGATGAAGTAGTGTGTGGTGTAGTAGTCACCGCCGCCATGACCGGACTTTACGGATTCGGGAATCACAGGCGCGGGAGAGTAGGTCTCAAAATCGCCCTTGCCGTTGCCCTTGTCGCCTTCAATGTAGGTAGCAAGCTGATCGTTGCCGAGATCCTTCAGCGCACCCTTGTCACCGTTCAGCTGGTAGTTGGAGCCGTGGGTCGCGTTCTTGATCTGGTAGTGCAGAGACTTCATGATGGCACCGTTTTCAAGGGTGATGATCTCCATACCGAGAGTACCTGCACCGGAACCGAGAGCACGCCAGTAAGGCATGTTGGGTGTTTCAAATGCGGAAACCTGTACGGGACGCAGTCCTGTCATCTTCAGAATGGGGCCGATGGAGTGTGTGCAGTAGAAAGTGGAGGGCATCATGTTTCTCCAATGGTCGCGGTCAC
>JAZQUQ010000027.1:0-1612 GCA_045631365.1 Eubacteriales bacterium
TGTCCAAGGCAGCGCGGATATCGCGGATGAAATCCTCGGTATCGAACGCCACCTCGGGGAGGTACACGTAATCGGGAGCTGTGCCGTTGATGATGCGGGGGAGAGCAGCGGATGCGGTCAGCCAGCCCGCATCACGGCCCATGACCTCAACAATGGTAACAGCGGGAACGGTATAAACCGCACAGTCACGGATGATCTCCTGCATGGTGGATGCGATGTACTTTGCCGCAGATCCGTAGCCGGGGGCGTGGTCGGTAGCGGCAAGGTCGTTGTCGATGGTCTTCGGAACACCAACCGCACGCATTTCGTAATCGGTTGTCTTCAGATACTTGGTCAGCTTGGCAACGGTATCCATGGAATCGTTGCCGCCGATGTAGAAGAAGTAACGGATATCGTACTTCTTGAACAGAGCGATCAGATTTTCAAAGAATGCGGGATCCTTTTCGGGATCGGGGAGCTTCTTTCTGCAGGAGCCGAGAGCAGCCGCAGGAGTACCCGAGAGCATATCCAGCTTATCAGAGTCAAGCTTTCCTTCCGCATCGGAGAAAAATTCGGTAAGATCAATGGTTCTCTCCGCAAGGAAGCCTTCGATCCCGTTTCTCATACCGTACAGCTTGGTAATGCAGTCGTTTGCCTCAAAGGCACCGCGGATCACACCCGCCAGAGTTGCGTTGATTGCTGCGGTAGGACCGCCGGACTGACCAACAAGAGCCGCACCTTTTAACATTCCCATAATAACACCTCATTGCGAAGGAATTTCCTGCGTGAAACGCCCTTTCGTCAGGCTTCCGTTTCATGCCGAATCTCTTCGTTTCTTTCAAATTAGAATTTACATACTTATCGCCTTGGTTTTATATCGGTTCAATTATATCACACACTCCACATCCTGTCAACGAAATTGGAAATTTTTAAAAAATGTTCACACCGAAAACACAACCCGGCTCACAAAAAGTTATTGATGTCCTCCCTATAAAAGATAGAAAAAGAATTTTTTCCTCTCCCATATTCTGACAGATTCCGTCAATCCCCCTGTTGTATAATAGGGTCAGAACAAAATGAACTCGGAAAGGATACGGAACCTGATTTTCCACCGCCCGAAAACGAAGAAAAAGAGACTCTTTGACGGAAAATCACTCCACGGAAGAAAAAATGCCCGAATATGAAAAAATCCTCAAATCCGTAACCAGCGGAGGGACCCTGATCATCTATCTGGACGGGGATATCGATCACCACAACGCACGGACGGTCCGTCAGAAAATCGACAGCAAACTCTTTATCCAACGCCCGCGAGAGCTGATCCTTGATCTCTCCAAGGTCAGCTTCATGGACAGCTCCGGCTTGGGGCTGATCCTCGGGCGGTACACAAAATCCGCAGAGCTTGGGATTCTGTTCCGTGTGACAAACCCCAACCGTCAGATCAAAAAAATCCTGGACCTTGCGGGGATGGAGCGTCTGATCCGCATTGACACCACCACCGCTGTATAACAGGCTCTGCAGCAGAAAGGACAAAAAATGGAAGCAATCAACGAAATTCGCCTTACCTTCCCTTCGCTTTCGGCAAACGAGGGATTTGCGCGAGCTGCGGCAGCCGCGTTCTGTGCCCAGCTGAATC
>JAZQUQ010000028.1:0-3634 GCA_045631365.1 Eubacteriales bacterium
GAAACCGTCCCATCGCTCTCATCGGCGGCGGTACTGCAATGATCGGCGACCCTTCCGGCAGAACCGATATGCGTTCCATGATGACCCGTGAAACCATCCAGCACAACTGTGACTGCTTCAAGAAGCAGATGGAACGCTTCATTGAATTCGGTGAGGGCAAGGCACAGATGGTAAACAACGCCGACTGGCTCATGGACCTCAACTACATTGACGTTCTCCGTGAAGTAGGTGCTTGCTTCTCCGTAAACAACATGCTCCGCGCGGAATGCTATAAGCAGAGAATGGAAAAGGGTCTTTCCTTCCTCGAATTCAACTATATGATCATGCAGTCCTACGACTTCTACCACCTGTACAAGAATTACGACTGCAACTTCCAGTTCGGCGGCAACGACCAGTGGTCCAACATGCTGGGCGGTACCGAGCTGATTCGTCGTAAGCTGGGCAAGGACGCTCATGCCATGACCATCACTCTCCTTCTCAACTCCGAAGGTAAGAAGATGGGTAAGACCGCCTCCGGTGCAGTGTGGCTTGACCCCAACAAGACCTCTCCCTTCGACTTCTACCAGTACTGGAG
The DNA here is from genome assembly GCA_045631365.1 of Eubacteriales bacterium. GTDB lineage: Bacteria > Bacillota > Clostridia > Oscillospirales > CAG-272 > UMGS1696. The sequence continues at coordinate 575 of JAZQUQ010000028.1, forward strand.
AAACGTATCCGACGCAGACGTGCTGAAGTGCATCCGTATGCTCACCTTCCTGCCCCTTGAAGAAATCGACGCAATGGACAGCTGGGAAGGAAGCCAGCTGAACACCGCAAAGGAAATCCTCGCGTATGAGCTTACCAAGCTGGTTCACGGCGACGAAGAAGCAAACAAGGCTCAGGCTGCCGCAAAGGCAATCTTCGCTGCGGGCGGCGTATCCGCAGATATGCCCACCACAGAGCTGACCGCCGCTGACTTCACCGACGGAAAGATTATGGTTCTCGACCTTCTCGTAAAGTCCGGTCTCACCCCCTCCAAGAGCGAAGCAAGACGTCTCGTTCAGCAGGGCGGCGTTCTGATCGCCGACGAAAAGATCACCGCCGTGGATGCCGCTGTGGAAATGGCTGCAATCCCCGCAGACGGTCTGATCGTAAAGAAGGGTAAAAAGACCTTCCACCGTATCGTGGTTGCGTAAGTATGAACAATTACCGTTATCTGTTATTCGACGCGGACGAAACCTTGTTCGACTTCAAAAAAGCCGAATATGAGGCGTTTCATCTGACGTGTGATAAAGTATGCGTTCCTTTTTCCGACGAGCTTTACGCTGTCTACAGCAAGATCAACGACGATCTGTGGAAGCTCCTTGAAAAAGGGGGAACAACTCTCCCCGAGCTGAAGCTGAAACGTTTTTGTCAGTTTCTCGCTTATCTCAATCTTCCCGAAACGGAGATTGCGGAAAAAGCCCCCCTCATGAGGGATGAGTATGTAGAAAACCTTGCTGATCAGTCCTTTCTCATGGAAGGTGCCGTGGAGGTATGTCGGGAACTTTCCAAACGGTACACCCTTTACATCATCACAAACGGGATTTCGAGAATCCAGAGAAAGCGGTTTGCAGCATCTCCCATTGCCGAGTATATCACCGATCTCTTCATTTCCGAGGAGATCGGTGCCGCAAAGCCTTCGCCCGAATACTTTGATTATGTAACGACAAAGATCGGGGAAAATGACAGGACCAAATACCTCGTCATCGGCGATTCGCTGTCCTCCGACATGAAGGGTGCGGTCAATTACGGCATCGACTCCTGCTTTATGAATCCCAAAGGAGTCTCCACGGAGCTTCCCGTCACATATACTGTGAAAAAGCTTTCCGAACTATGCGATTTTCTGTAATAAGGAGATTTTCGTGAACAACAGTCTGAAAAAGTTAGCAGAACTGCTTGCCGATTCGGGAATTGAAATCAAATATGATGAGCCAATGAGCCGCCATACTACTTTTCGTATCGGCGGTTCTGCCGCTTTCTATCTGATTCCCCACACAAGCGAAGAATTGTCCCTTGTTCTCCGTTCGACGGAAGCTGTGGGATGTAAAACCTTCATTCTCGGCAACGGCAGCAACGTGATTTTCCCCGACGAGGGGTATGACGGTGCGGTGATATCCACCGAAGCCTTCAATAAAATTGAGGTAACCGACAACTGCATCCGATGCGGTGCGGGCGCTTTCCTCACCCTTGCGGCAAAGGCGGCAAAAGATCATAGTCTGACAGGCCTCGAGTTTGCCCACGGAATCCCCGGAAGTGTGGGTGGTGCGGTCTACATGAACGCGGGCGCCTACGGGGGAGAGATCAAGGATGTGCTGATCGAAAGCACCTATGTAACCTCCGACGGAGTTTTCACACTGACTGCCGATGAACACCGCTTTGGATACCGTGAAAGCGTATATAAAGAAACAGCAGCCATCGGTGAAAAAAGAATCATCACAGAAGCAGTGTTCCGTCTCCAAAAGGGGGACAAAACCGCAATCTCCGAAACCATGGCAGACTTCATGAACCGCCGCGTGACCAAACAACCCCTTGAGTATCCCAGCGCAGGAAGCGTTTTCAAGCGGTATCCAGGCAGATTTACGGGACAAATGATCGAAGAAGCGGGCTTGAAAGGGTACACCATCGGCGGAGCGCAGGTTTCCGAAAAACATGCAGGGTTTATTATCAACATCGGCGGCGCAACAGCCAATGATGTAAAAAAGCTTGTGGAATACATCAAAGAAGTGATCCTTCGGCAGTTCGGCTGTGAGCTGGAATGCGAGATCATCTTTGCGGATGAACTGTGAGGTAGCGTGATGTCCTTTTCATCCGAGCTGAAAGAAAGCCTTTCCGCCCACGCCATTAAGAAAAAATGCTGCAGCCATGTATTCGGGGCAATCATGGCTCTCGATAAAACCGAACCCGAAGATCAAACGGAGGTTCTCCGCTCCATCCATGAGACGTGCAAATGCCCCTTCTGCTTTGCACACTATCTCCGCGCCCTGTTTCTGAAGTTCGGTTCCATGACTGACCCCGAGAAGCAGTATCATCTCGATTTCACCTTCCGTCACGAATCGGAACGAGATTATGCAGCAGAGGTCCTTACCGAGGGCGGGTTTGAACCCAAGCTTTCTACCCGAAAGGAGAAATACCTCGCCTATTTCAAGGGAAGCGCCTCTATTGAGGATTTTCTTGTGTACATCGGTGCCTCCTCCGTTGCCTTCGAGCTGATGAATCAGAAAATCGTGAAGGAACTGCGAAATAACGTCAACCGACAGATCAACTGCGATACGGCAAATATCGAGAAAATTCTGAAGACGTCAAAAAAGTACCTTGACGCCATCGACTGGCTCATCGACACGGGAGAAATCGGCTCCATGCCCCACAATCTCCGTGAAACCGCGTTGCTGAAGCGGAGCAATCCCCAAATTCCTTTGGAACAGCTTGGGCAAATGCTGACCCCACCCGTATCAAAATCGGGAATGAAGCATCGATTGGAGAAGATCTATCTCTACTATACGGAAAAGACGGAAAAACAAGGTACGTTATCCAACGATTGAAACGGAAGGGGAGACCCATCCCCTACGGAGAACGCTCAAAAAATGCTTACCACAAATTGATCCATATGAAAAGTTTTGATCCAGTTGAGGGGCAAAGCCCCCAGTAAATAGCTCCAATCTATGTGTTTAAGGAGGGAATACCGTGTCTCAGTTTGTTCATCTGCATCTTCACAGCGAATACAGCTTGCTTGACGGCGCCTGCCGTG